>JAQVYO010000148.1 GCA_028708585.1 Oscillospiraceae bacterium | reverse complement strand
ACATTGGGGCTTTAAATGGGGGAAAAACTTTTGCCGCACAAACCCGTCCTCTTACGGGAGTGCCTGGAAGGGCTGAAAATCCGGCCTGGCGGCGTTTATTTGGACGGGACGCTGGGGCGTGCGGGCCATTCCTTGGAAATTGCCAAGCGTCTTTCCGGCGGCGGGCGGCTGATTTGCGTGGACCGGGACGAGACCGCCCTGGAAGCTGCAAGGCACAGGCTTGCTCCGCTTTTGGACAAGGTTTCGCTGGTGCACGGAAATTTTAAAGACTTGGATAAAATTTTGGCCCGGCTTTCTCTTCCCGCTGTGGATGGAATGTTATTCGATCTGGGTGTTTCCTCGCCGCAGCTGGATGAAGCGGCGCGGGGTTTTTCCTACCTTGCAGACGCGCCGCTGGATATGCGGATGGACCGGACCCAAGCGCTGACTGCGTGGGAAGTGGTCAACCAGTGGCCCCGGGAAGAATTAAAGCGTATTTTATATGAATATGGCGAAGAGCGGTATGCGCCGGGGATCGCGGCGGCAATCGTCCGCCAACGGGAGAAAAAAGACATTAACACTACGCTGGAACTTTCGGAAACCATCAAAGCTTCCATGCCGGCTTTTGCTCTGCGGGAGAAACAGCACCCGGCAAAGCGCAGT
Organism: Oscillospiraceae bacterium; assembly: GCA_028708585.1. Taxonomy (GTDB): domain Bacteria; phylum Bacillota; class Clostridia; order Oscillospirales; family Oscillospiraceae; genus RGIG529. The sequence goes on along the minus strand of JAQVYO010000148.1, from coordinate 3,379 downwards.
TTTCAAGCGATTCGCATCGCGGTAAACGATGAGCTTTCCGCCGTTGCGGATCTGCTTCCGGCGGCAGTGGACCGTCTCAAACCGGGGGGAAGAATTGCGGTGATCTCCTTCCACTCTTTGGAGGACCGCATTGTGAAGACCGCGTTTGCCGGTATGGCAAAAGGCTGCACCTGCCCGCCGGATTTTCCAGTATGTGTCTGCGGAAAACAGCCGCGGTTAAAGCGGATCAATCATCGGCCCATTACGCCTGGAGAACAGGAGTTGAAGGAAAACCCCCGTGCGCGCAGCGCAAAGCTGCGCATTGGGGAAAAGTTGTAACGAATTTTAAAGGAGGGCTTTCATGGCGGCAACTGTGAAACATCTGAACTATTCCACACGCAGGGCAACATATGGCTCAGAAGCATATGACCTTTCCTATTTGGGAGATGCGGCGGTTGAAAAACGGCTTCCGGGCCGTGTGCGGCAGCCAAAACCGCTTGTGCGAAAGCGGGCGCAGGAAAGGGAGCAGGCAAAAACCAGGCTTCGGGTGCGCCAGCAACAAAACATCTCGCCTTTTGCCATTGCCGGTTTTATTGCGGTGGCGGTGTTTGCGGTGGTGCTGCTGATGAGCTATGTTCAGCTGACGCGGGCGTCCGACGATGTGGTACAGCTTAAAAGCGATCTGTCGAACCTGAAAACCCAGGAAGCCGTTTTGATGGCGCAGTATGAGAGCAAATTTGATTTGACCACCATTGAAGAGCAGTTTGCCGCCAAAGGCGCAATGGTCAAACCCCAGAGCGATCAAGTGTTTTATATTGACATGTCTGGTCCGGATGATGCAGTGGTGACCGCGAAAGGGACTCAGGGGGCCGGCGCACTGGAGAATATCCAGCAGTTTTTTGCTGCGGCGGTGGAATATTTCAAATAGTCCGGTATTATATATACCAACGTAGAAGTTTTGAACAAGTTTTGAAAACGCGGTGCAGAATGCAGCTGCCTCTTGCGGCGGTATCCCGCTGAAACAGAGCTGCGGAGGATCAGGCTTCTTTCCAAAAAGGAAAAGGCACGGCAAAGGGCGTGTTTTGCTGCGGGGGCTGGTAAATTTTTCAGCTTGCAAAGCCGAGTTTGTTTTTGTACTTTGAGGAGTAAGAATGCGTGTTCTTACTCCTGCATTTTTGCTAAGCGCAATTATAGAACCATTGGCGACAAAATTCAACAAGATTTCGCGCGCGCCCTATGAATCGTTCCATTTTTACCTTTCGGGATTTGCTTAAACCTCATTGCACGGAGAAGGGCGAAACATGTTTGATGGAAGCAAAAAAAAGATGACCAAAGATCAGCGGGCAAACCGGACCATTTTGAGGCGCACGCTGTTTCTTATGGTGCTGTTCGGAGTGGTCAGTTTTGCAGCTTTACTGATTAAACTTTATACCATCCAGGTCAGCCAGCATGAACGGTATGAGGAATTAGCCTTGCAGCAACAGACGCGCTCTGTGACCGTTTCCGCATCCAGAGGGATGGTTTACGATGCCAAAGGGAATATTCTGGCTATCAGCGCAACGGTGCAGAATGTCATTATTTCCCCCAAGGATATTAAAGAAAATAATCTGAATATTGATTTGATTGCTTCCGGACTGTCCCAAATTTTGGGCGTGGACAAAAGCTTTATTGAAGAAAAGGCCAAAAACACCGCTTCTCAGTATTGCATCATCAAACGGAAAATTGAGCAGGATACCGAGCAGAAAGTGCGGACGTTTATCAGCGACAACAAATTGTCCAAAGGCATTTATCTGGAGCCGGATACGAGACGGTATTATCCCTATGGCAGTCTTGCATCTCACATCATCGGCTTTGTGGGAACAGATAACAACGGGCTAAACGGTATCGAGGCCCTTTATGAAAACCAGCTGAAAGGGCAAAACGGCCGCGTGGTTACCGCCAAAACCGGCAGCGGAACCGAGATGCTCTATAAATTCCAGGATTATTACGATGCGGTAAACGGAGAAAATGTTACTCTGACCATTGATACCAACATTCAATATTATCTGGACAAACGGCTGGAAGAGGCCATCAAAAAGTATGATGTGCAAAACGGCGCTTTCGGCATTGTCATGAATCCCAAAACGGGCGCTATTTTAGCTATGTCCAGCATGCCGGACTATGACCTCAACAACCCCACCACCATTTACGAGCAGGATAAAGCCAATGAGCTGAAAGGTTTGTCCGGGGATGCCTATCAGGAAAAGCTGGCGGCTTTGCAGCTCCAGCAGTGGCGCAACCGGTCCATCAGCGATACCTATGAACCGGGATCAGTGTTTAAGGCCTTAACCCTTTCCATGGCGTTAGAAGAAGGGGTTGTAAAGGAATCCGATACGTTTTACTGCGGAGGATCAGCCATGGTTCCAGGCTGGAACCAGCCGATTCACTGCTCTAAGAAGTCGGGTCACGGCAGCCAGACGCTGCGGAAGGCGGTTGAAAATTCCTGCAATGTCGCTTTCATCAATATCGGCATGCGGGTGGGAAATCAAAAATTCTATCAGTACTTAAAATCTTTCGGAATTCTGGATAAGACCAAAGTGGACCTTATGGGCGAAAGCAACAGCATCGTCTGGGATTATGATAATTTTTGTAAAAACGTGGTCTCTCTGGCGGTTGGCTCCTTTGGCCAGACGCTGAAGGTTACGCCGATTCAGCTGATTACCGCCTGCGCCGCCTGCTGCAATGGAGGGCATCTGATGCAGCCTTATGTGGTGCAGAAGGTGGCGCAGGAAAACGGGAATGTGGTGGAAACCCATGCTCCAGTCGAAGTACGCCAGGTCATCAGTGAAAAGACGTCTGCTCAGGTGCGGGACATTTTGGAAAGCGTGGTGAAGGAAGGAACCGGTAAAAACGCGTATGTCGCCGGCTGGCGCATCGGCGGCAAAACCGGCACATCGGAAAAACGGGATGAAAATACCGGGAACCTGATTACTTCTTTTATGGGATTTGCTCCGGCAAACGATCCACAGGTGATTGTGCTGATCGGTTTGGACACCCCCAGTGCCCGGTCCGGCTACAACGTCAGCGGCGGTACCATGGCCGCGCCCACGGCGGGTTCCTTGTTAAACGATATTATGACCTATATGAAAGTGGAGCCTCAGTATACGGAGGAAGAGAAAGCGGCCATTGATACCACCGTTCCGAATTTTGTGGGGCTGTCGCTGGACGAGGCAAAGAAGGTCGTGCAGAAAAAGGGATTTGGCTGCCGGACGGTGGGAGAAGGGCTGACGGTAACCGATCAGATCCCCGCATATGGTTCTTCCATACCAAGCGGTGTGGACGTGGTTTTGTACATGGGCGGAAAGAAACCCAGCGAATCCGTTACCGTTCCTTCCGTAACGGGGATGACGGCGGAAAAGGC
>JAQVYO010000147.1 GCA_028708585.1 Oscillospiraceae bacterium | reverse complement strand
GGAACTGGTCTTTTTGGGCGGAAACACTTCAAAGGAAAAAACCGTTTTATTTTGCCGGAACATGGATGGAATTTTCATTCTGACTTACCCTCCTATCTCAATCTGGCGGGGCCAAATCCGCATCCTTTCTGCATAATCCCGCGTAAAAGCGCGGCGCCCCGGCTTGATTGGGACAAATTATAAACAATGCTGCGGGATAAAACAAGGGGCTTTGCGCAGTTTTTACACTCCTTCCAGGTGGAACGAGGGAATATAGGACGTTTGGGCCGCCTCCGGTTCCTGCAGATAGCCGGTGGTTATGCCGCAGTTTACAAGGTAGTCCCGGGCCGCATGATACTCTCCCGGAGTAACCCGGCGGCCCAGCCCCAGCTCCGCGCCCCGTCCATGGGCACATACTGGCTCATCAGAGAAAACCAAACGGCGCCCGGCGGAAACGCGTTTGCCACAAAATCAATCACCGCTTTGGTGTTCTGAAGCTTCCCAGGCAGCATCAGGTGCCGGATCAATACGCCCCGCCGCAAAAGCCCGTTCCCATCCAGCACACAGGGTCCGGTCTGCCGCACCATTTCGGACACCGCCGCCTTGGCCACCGCAAAATAATCCTCCGCACCGGAACACAAACGGGCCAGCTCCGGATCGGCGTATTTAAAATCGGGCAGATAAATCTGTATTTTCCCTTCCAGAAGCCGGAGGGCAGAAACGCTGTCGTATCCTCCCGAATTCCAAACCACCGGAACGGGCAGAGGCGCGCGCAGCGCTTCAAAAATGGGCAGGGCAAACTGCGTGGGGGTCACCAGATTGATATTGGTGGCCCCCTGCCGGACAAGCTCCTCAAAAATTTCCCGCAGGCGGGAAACCGAAATGGGTTTTCCAAACCCGCCAAGGCTGATCGGCTCATTCTGGCAGAATCCGCAGCGCAGCGCGCATCCGCTGAAAAAAACCGTCCCGGACCCTCTGGTTCCGCTGATGCACGGTTCCTCCCACGGGTGCAGCGACGCCCGCGCCACAACGGGCAAAGCGGGCATCTTGCAGATGCCCGTTCCCCTTTGTTCCGTCCGTATTCCGCCGCAGCGGCGCGGACATATCGTGCAAATCATGAAAAACGCCTTCCCATATCCGTTAGTTGATGCTTTCCAGCCGGGTACGGAGCAGATGCGTTTCATCCACCAGACCCAGGTTTTTCAGCGCCGCCACCGTGTTCCTGGACGCAAGCTCCGGGGAAATGCTGAAGGAGCCAGCCTGCAGTTCATTGCTTTCACCCCACTCCGGAAAGCGCCCGCTGTAATCCAGCTTAATATCCAACGCGTAGACGCTGGCATAATAGGTCTCGTCCATCAAAATCCATTCGTGATGGATGGCGCCCGCCTGAACATCCGCCGCAATCGCCGCATACAAGGTTCTTGCCTGCTGCTGGGTCAAATTCACCGGCTGACCTTCGTGGGAATACTGGATGGATCCGCTCATAATGTTCTCCGTGGTCAAGGACGCGGGTATACCGTTCCTGCCACTGGTGAAAAACAGCTCCGGGTCGTTGACCCATCTGTCCAGGCGGGCGGCCGGGGACGATGCGTCCGCCAGCAGCTTCCGGTTCACGGGAACGGTATACGCCCTGGTCACCTGATTCCCGTTTTGCAGCGTATATTGGATTTTTAGGGCATAGCTTCCCTGCTTCTGCGCTTTCACCACTTCCCCATTCGGCGCTTTGAGTTCCTGATAGGCATCCGCCAAATTGCGGCTGCGGGAAAGCGTGCTCTCAATTTCCCTTTTTTCGGAAACAATAGATTTTTGCACGGCCAGCGCCTGGGCGATTTTAGCAGGGTCCTTTGTTTTGCTCTGGTTGATCTCCACCGAAACTATGCTGCCGGCGTCCGGGACATGGCTTTCATAGCCAAACAGATCCAGTTCCATTCCGGCAGCCAGCACCAGCATCACCCCGGCAAACACCAGATAGCCGCGCAGACCCCTGCGAAACACCCGGAAAGACTTTTTCAGCAGCATTTCCGCCACATAATAGCCCACAAATCCGCCCGCCAAAAGATAGAGCATCAAAGCCCACGCGGCGTTCCACCCTATAGATCCGTCATGGAACAGCACAAAGAACATTCCTCCCAAAGACAAGGCGGCGGCAAACGAAACCCCATATTGAAACACTGGCTTTAAAAAAGCAACGGCAACCACATCCCCGGCGGCTTCCGTATGCCGTTTCCGGTAAAACAGCAGCGCGAGAACCGCAAGCACGACGCCCACCGCCGCATAAATGGCAACCGTTCCGCCGCCTTCCAGGACAAAGCGCTTTACTTCCCCCGTGGCGGAATCTGGCACGCCCCGCACTTTCAGACGGGTCAGCAGCTCCACCGGTGGGGAAAGCGGGCCGGTTTTGGGCGCCCTTTGGAAAGAGAATCCAAACAGCAGCACGCTCAAGGCACCGTTGACCAGCAGCTCTATGCCAACCGCCAGGAAATTCAAAATCACATATAAAATGGGATGGAACAGCAAACTTCCAGTGAACATGGCGCACAAAACCGCAAAGGAATAGAAAAAGACGCAAAGCCCCGAGACCACCAAAAACCAAGTAAGCAGGGCAGACGCATTGGCGCCCCCTATCAGCGCCTCCATCCCCAGGGTAAGCAGGAAGATCAGTCCATTGGGCGCCAAGAGAAAACCAAGGCCCGCAAGATAGTTGGACAAAAACAGGCCCTCCCGCCGGATGGGCAGCGTGTGAAACATTCCGGCGCTTCTGGTCTGAAACAGATAGGAAAAGACCGCCATAGCGGACAGAATGCCGAAGATCATCGCCAGGGCCACCCCCAGCACGCTTGCGGTATTCAGCACATATTCTCCGGTCAGATAAACCAGGGAAGAAGAGTCGGCTTCTTTGCTCTGGCTGAAGATATAAAACGGCAGCGCGATCATCCAGATAAAGGCGTATCCTCCCCATACCGGCCAGAACCTTGTAATATTTTCCCTGAAAACCGTGTAATTAAAGTAAGATGTCTTTGACTGCATAATCGGCGCCTCCCAGTTCATAAATAAAAATTTCCTCCAGCGTCAGGGGAATCGCATCTACAAAAACCGGGTGATAATCGGAAAGTCTCCTTTTCAGCTCCTCCGCTTCCCCTCGGATAATCAACGTATAAATCCGCCCTGTTTTAGCAATGTGGAGCGCCTTCAGATCCTCCGGCAGGGCGGGAAGATCTTCTTCAAAAACCGCCTGCAGCTTAATCACGCTTCCCTGCAGATCGGATAGGGACCGTTCCAAAATCAGTTTCCCGTGGTTCATGATTCCCACATGGTCGCAGACATCCTCCAGTTCCCGCAGGTTGTGGGAAGAAACCAGCACGGTGGTTCCCCGGTCCGCAACATCGCTCATCAGAAGGCTCCAAACCTGCCGCCGCATCACCGGGTCCAGCCCGTCCACCGGCTCGTCCAGCACCATAAGTTCCGGCACGCAGCAGATGGCAAGCCAAAACGCAGCCTGCTTCTGCATTCCTTTGGACAGGCGGCGGATGGGCCTGCGCTCGTTCACTTCGGAAAAGGCCGGCCGCAGCGCCTCATACCGTTTCATATCAAATTGGGGGTAAATTCCCCTGTAAAACCGCATCATGTCCCGGGTGGACGCCTGGGGGAAATAATACAAATCGTCCGGAACGGAAAAAATCCGGGCCTTCACCGCCGGATTTTCATAAACCGGCTCCCCTTCTACCAGCACCTCCCCCGACGTCTGCCGGCAGCTGCCTACAATATGCCGCAAAATTGTAGTTTTGCCTGCGCCGTTGGGGCCTACCAATCCATAAATAGAGCCTTTTTCCACCGTCATGGTCAGATCGTCCAGCGCGTGAAACCCGCCAAACGATTTGACCACGTTCTTCACCTCAACCATGGCGTAAATCCTTCCTTTCTTTCCGCATTCAAGCAGCCCCCCGCTTTGGGGAAAATTCCCGCGAAACGCTTCCGTCCGCCCCCCGGGCGGCGCGGCGTCACGAAGGGTCCTCGTTCGATTTGGCGGGATCCGTCTTCTTTTCAGGCCCGGACCGCTTTTCCCGAAAACCGCGGCGCAGCCCGCGTCC
>JAQVYO010000020.1 GCA_028708585.1 Oscillospiraceae bacterium | reverse complement strand
AGATTCATCTTATACAGCTGAACGGAATCCAAATCCAGCTGCAGCCCGCCTTGCAGGGTATCCGAAAGGGACACGTTCCGAAGGGTTAGCCGTCCCGCGTTAATGACAACCGACCAATCGATGGAATCGGCGCCTTGGATATAATCGGCGGTTTTTGTAACGATGGGATTTTGGACATCTTGGGATGCGGTGACTGTAATGCCTGGCTGAATTTCATCGGAGGTAAGGGCCGCTTGGTTGGTAAACGTTTTTTGGCCCTGTGCCAGGAGGGCGGCTTCTTTCACTTTCGTATCAAAAGTAATAGTGTAGGTTTGATTGATGGAGCTGGGGAACCTATAGGTAAAGGAATCTTGATTGGTGATATCGTTCGCCTCAGAGATGTGGACCTCACGGGCGTCGGATGCCTCGCCGGCAATGGCGGGCGTTACCGTTAGGGTATCAGGAAGCAACTCCATTCCCGCGGGGATGCTGTCGGTTACGACCGCGTTGGTCATGGGCAGTTGATTGCGGTTTACAACGATTTTCCATGTCATCACCCGGGTATCGTAGTTATATGCGGTCTGAACGCTTTTATCAATGACCTGGCTGTTGTACTTCTGCGCGATATCTCCGGTTGATCCGCTGACGCTGCCTCCTTTGATTGTGGCGCTGTTTTGGAACCCTACGGTATCGTTTACATACAAAGAGGAAAGACCGTAGTCCGTAATCTGCGTATCGAAAGTCATGGTGTACTTGTCTTGAATTTCCGATACAAACGAATAGGTAAATTCGTTGTCTGAAGAAGTGGTCGGGGTGGTTGAAATCGTTTGGCCGGCGCTATTTTTGACAGCAAAGGTGTCGGCCAGGAATTTCTGCCCCGCAGGGATGGTGTCGGTTACGATGGTTCCGGCCGGCATTGTGATCTGGTTGCGGTTGACGGTGATGGTCCAGTGAATGATATTTTTGGTAGCATCGTAATTCACCTGAGAACCGGTGGATTTGGAGATGAGTCCTCCGGACCCGATGGTTCCCGTAGCTGTGTCTCCAGGCGTGCCGGAGCCTCCCGTCCAACTCAGTTCCGCGCCGTTTTTAAATGAAACCGACCCGTTGTTGTTGAGATGGGCATCCCGATCGGTAATATCGGTGGAGTAATAAAGAACAAACTGTCCGGTTACGTCGCCCGCATTATAAATCAGGGTTCGGGTAGCCGCATCGTAGCCATACGTCCCTGAGGCGGGGTTTGCAGGATTTGCCGTGTCTTCCGGTACGACAGCGCCAGTGGGACCGCCCAATTTTACGCTGCCGGGCTGCAGTGCAAGGCCGGCTGGAAAAGTGTCGGTGATTTTGGCGCCTTTGATGGATTGGTTCTTGATCCCGGCTGTGACCGCCCAGTTGATGCTGGAAAGATCACTGCTGGTGGATGCGGATTTGGAAATCCAGTCTAAAATGACCGTGTCGCTTTTTGGATCTCCGTTTGTCACATTGTTTACTTTTAATGTTGCGGTATTCTTAAATTGACTATTTTCCTGGACCCCATTTTCCGCGCTGAACGCATTGGATACAGGAGTAGTTTTGTATATAATGGTCTGTTTTCCGGAGATTGTGTCGGGGAATTGATAAGTGATTTTACAGTTGGTGGAATCCAGCGTCAAATCCGCGGAGGAATCGAGTAGGGAGCCATTGTTGACGGTGAACGAATTGGGAACATAAGCCTGGTTGCCGCTGTAAACGTCTTCCAAAGAGACGCCGGTCACCGACTGCCCGTCCGGAACGGTGACGGTTACGATCCATGTAATTTGGTTTGTGGAGGCGTCGTATGCTCCCGATTTGCTCAGTCCCAAATCTACTGTGGGAGCGGGGGGGGTTTGGGGAATGATCCGGATGGTTTTCGAACCAATCTCAAAGGAGACGGGCGTGTCGCTGCCAGTTACGCTGCTTTTAAAGCTGCCGTTGATTTCAAACCAGCCGGTTATGGTGGAGTGGCTCTCCACATAATCGTTAAAGGTAATGGTGGCAAGCCCGTTGGAGTCCAGCGTCAGCGTACCCAGGCATGTGGTTTTGCTTGCGTCGGCCCAAAGGGGCGTGCTTTCCGACGGGAGATCAAATAAAACGGAGTTTGGCAGCTGAATTTGATAGGTGTCTCCCGAAAGGTAAGAATACTCTTTGGCGTTTGGGTCGTCCTGGCCGTTGTCGTCGGGAAGTGAAAATTCGTAATGCAAGGTAAGTGTGGAATCTAGTGGAACATTGGTAAAGTCCCCGTTTCCATCAGGGGATAATGGGTTTCCTGTGCTGTCTTTGATTGCAACATAGGAAGCGGACTGGTTTACTTCTACTGCTTCGGTAATATTTCCCGGCACAGTTCTTGACGGGTCATCCGGGAGAAGGGCCTGTGCAAACCCCAGCGGAAGCATTTGCAGAAGGAAAACCGCGGCAAGTAGGACATGTAGCATTTGTCTTTTTTTCATAATCATCTACCTCAACAAAAATTTGGCCGCAGCACCGGGTTGCCCGGAAATTTTGCTGCTTGTTTCCTATGGAAATCTAGTGTGATTATGAAGAGTTTACCATTTATTAATATTTTTGTCTAGTGTGAAATGGATCCTTGTGGTTTCGGGGGGCCGCTTGTTGAACCCAGTTATTTTTTATGATATGATTTCCCCGTGGTTTCGCGGAAAGGAAGATGCGACATGAGGAAGAGAATCCAAATGAAGAAGGCGCTTGCCTATCTGCTGATTGGTTCCGGGCTTGCTCTGCTGATCTGCTCCTTGGCTTTTGACGCGGTTCAATACCCATGGAAGGCGAAATTTGGGATGGAGGACTATGCGGTTCAGGATCCTGCGCCGATTGCTTTGGAAAACGGAGGCAGCCTCATTGTGGACGGCAAGGCGGCTGCCCAAGGGGAGCACGCAGACCATCTTCCGGGCGGACGGGAAGCATCTTCGGCCTCTCCCGCCGTTTATGTTCGGCTGGGTGTTCTCAAGATTCCAAAATTGAATATTTCAAGCTATGTGCTGGAAGGGACGGAACGGCAGCTCAGCTATGGCGCTGGGCATGTGCCGGGAAGCGCCGGGCTTGGCGAGAAAGGAAACTGTGTGATTGCCGGCCACCGGAATACCATCTTTCGCTATTTGAATATGCTTTCAAAAGGGGACCGGCTGATGGCGGAAACGGATGGGACCGTTTACACATATGAAGTCTATCAGAGCTTTTCTGTTTTGCCAGACGAGCTGTGGGTTCTGCAAACGGTGCGGGAAGAGCCGTATACGCTGACGATGATTACCTGCACGCCCTATTTGATTTCGAGCCACCGGCTCATTGTCCGGGCGCGTCTTGTGGCCGTCAATGGAAAGGGACTGTAAATTTTACGGCTTTACAGCGAATCAAAAGACCGTCTTGCAACAAGACCCGGCAGCAGGGATTTTTCAGTATCTTTTCTGATTGCAGCTTTCCCGATCGGATGGGAAAAACCTGCCTATGGGTTTCAAATGCCTGGGCTGGGATGTGGTCCCGGATAGCGGTTCCAAAGATGGGTTTATCAAATATTATCCTTCCAGTTGAAATGATAAAAGGGACAGAACTTTCGGAAGATATTAAAGCGGAACTTAAACGGCCGATAGAACAGGCGCAGTCTGAATATGATGTACAGATAGATAAAATTTTTATATATTTTTGAAAGTCTATTAAAGCTGAATAAAAATCAGGATAAAAGTTGGAAAAGCCTTGCAGCACATACACTGCAAGGCTTTCACTTTGGTGCCGGTGATCGGGGTCGAACCGATACGGTGTTGCCACCACTGGATTTTGAGTCCAGCACGTCTGCCAATTCCATCACACCGGCAAGATAAATTTAAGTATACACCAACTCGCACAAAATTACAAGAGCAGAACAGAAGATTTTCATAAAATGGCTTCCGCGTTTGTGATAAGATCAACTGCCATTTTTTTGTCTGGATATCGACGTGGTTTCAACCGGCTCTGTGGCAAGTGCTTTCGATACCAGTCCTATCTTTGCTTTGAAACATAAAAAATCCTCCCTTGACTATTTTGCTTACAAACACAAAGAGAATAATACAACAGCGTATCGCCCTAAAGGACTGATGCAACTGTGTGTTTTGTATCTTTGCATTTTCGAGGTTTTCCTTTCCAAGACGCAGACTTTGTGATATACTATCGAAAAAAGATATGAAAAAAAGAAGTTTGGAAAAATGATGAAAAACATCAAGATCTTCTTTTGGGGCCGGGAATGTTTTATCATTTCCAAATCCGGAATGGAAAGGTTTCGCCAATCCTCGGCAAAAGAGGGAAGGCAAGTGTTTTTTGGAAGGATGAAAACGGTTTGAGTATTGTAGCGGATCGTTCGCTCGCGGGAGAAGGAATCAGGAAAATTGCATGGGCGCGCTCCTTTATGCCTGTGCTGAGTGGAATCGAAGCGCGTTTTGAGCGCGAGAAACCCTTTGCCGGTTTGCGGGTAGCGGTTTCGGTGCATTTGGAAGCAAAGACGGCAAATTTGGGCTATGTGCTGACTAAGGGCGGCGCCGAGGTTTATTTGACAGGAAGCAACCCGCTTTCTACCCAGGATGATGTAGCCGCGGGCCTGGCTCAGCTGGGGGTAGAGACCTTTGGAATCCATGGTATCCCAGGGGAAGAATATGAGCGCTTTCTGATTTCCGTTTTGGCCTGCCATCCCCATTTGATTATAGACGATGGAGGGGATTTAATTGAGCTGCTGGACGGAAAATGCAAAGAATATGCCGACTGTTTGATGGGTGGGTGCGAAGAGACAACCACAGGAATTTTGCGTTTGAGGGCTAGGGAACGAGCGGGCGCTCTGCCTTGCCCTATGCTGGCGGTGAACGATGCCAAAAGCAAGCATTATTACGATAATAAATACGGTACCGGGCAATCGGTCTGGGATGCATTTATGCATACCACAAACTTGCTGGTTGCGGGCAAGACCATTGTGGTTGCCGGGTATGGCTGGTGCGGTCGGGGCGTTGCTCTCCGGGCGAAAGGCATGGGAGCGCGGGTTGTCATTACCGAGACGGATCCGTTTAAGGCGCTGGACGCCGTGATGGAAGGCTTTGAGGTTATGCCTATGGACCGGGCTGCATATCTGGGAGACGTGTTCATTACGGTTACCGGGTGCCGGGATGTCATCAACGAGACTCATTTTAAGCATATGAAGGACAACGCTTTTTTGGCAAACGCAGGGCATTTCGATGTGGAAATTAATGTGGCCGGGCTGCGCAGAATGGCGGTTTCCGCCAAAACCCGAAGGGATAACATTGAAGGGTTTACCTTGCCAGACGGCCAAACTCTCAACGTCATTGCCGAAGGGCGGCTCATCAATTTAGCGGCCGGAAACGGACATCCCGCGGAAATTATGGATATGAGCTTTGCGGTGCAGGCGCTTGCGGCGGAATGGATTGTAAACCATCAGGAAAAGCTGGAGCGCCGCCTGTACAAGGTGCCGGGCAGCATAGATGATGAAATTGCCAAAGAGAAGCTGCGGGCCATGGGACTTGAGATTGATACGCCTACGGCGGAACAAAAGGCATATCTGGAAGGCTGGCAGGTCTGATCCTTTTCCAATAAATCGGTATGCAAGTGCCTTGAGTTCGCAAACTCAATCAATGAGCCAAAGCGTCTGGCCCATAAAAACAAAGAAATTAGACAGACAGGAGCAAATAAGCATGTACAGAGTTTTTACATCTGAATCTGTAACGGAAGGACATCCGGACAAAATCTGCGATCAGATTTCCGACGCGGTTTTGGACGATATTTTATCCAAAGATCCCAACGCCCGGGTGGCCTGTGAAACCATCACGACAACCGGAATGATTTTTGTCATGGGGGAGATTTCCACCGATTGCTATGTGGATATTCCCTCCATTGCCCGCCGCACGGTGCGGAAAATCGGATATACCAACCCGGAATTTGGGTTTGATGATAAAGGCTGTGCGGTTCTCACTTCTATTGATGAACAGAGTCCCGATATTGCCATGGGTGTTGACGCCTCCTTTGAATTTAAAGGAAACTGCGGCGCCGGGACCCGTAAAGACCATACGGCGGGGGACTCCTGCGATTTGGATGACCGCATCGGCGCGGGCGATCAGGGCATGATGTTTGGCTATGCCTGTGATGAGACACCCGAGCTCATGCCGGCTCCCATTTCCATGGCCCATCAGTTGACCCACCGCCTGGCTGAGGTTCGGAAAAACGGGCAGCTTCCCTGGCTGCGGCCGGATGGAAAAAGCCAAGTGACTGTGGAATATGATGAGCAAAACCGTGTGCTTCGCTGCCCGGTCATTGTGGTTTCTACGCAGCACAATCCGGATATCTCCATCGAAGAACTGAGGGAAGCGGTAGCGGAAACTGTGATCCGGCCGGTTATTCCCAAGAAGTACATCGATGAACAAACAAAGTTTTATGTCAATCCAACCGGCCGCTTTGTGATCGGAGGCCCGGTAGGCGATTCCGGACTTACCGGTCGGAAAATCATTGCGGATACCTATGGCGGCTCCGCAAGCCATGGCGGCGGCTGCTTTTCCGGTAAGGACCCCACAAAGGTGGACCGGAGCGCTGCTTATATGGCGCGGTATGTGGCCAAAAACATTGTGGCTGCCGGGTTTGCAAAAAAATGCCAGATTGAGTTGGCCTATGCCATCGGCGTTGCCCACCCCGTTTCCGTGGTGGTGGATACCTGGGGGACCGGAACGGTGTCCGATCAGCGGCTTGCTTTGCTTGTACAGAACTGCTTTGACCTCCGGCCTTCTAAGATTATTTCGTTTTTGAATTTGCGCCGTCCCATTTATGAACAGACGGCGGCTTACGGCCATTTTGGCAGAACGGATATTGATTTGCCTTGGGAGAAAACAGACAGTGTGGAACGGCTGAAAAGCATGCTTTGATTAGACAGGAGGAAAAGAGATGCGTGTGCTATACCTGCTGAATTTTGCAGGGAAGGCGGGTACCGAACGGTATGTGCAGTCTTTGGTGGAATCGCTGAATCACAAGGAGATTGAAGCATTTTTTGTTTATAATGTTTCCGGGCTGCTTGTGGAGCGGATGAAAGAAATGGGCGTGCCTTGTTTTCATTTGGAAATGCGCAGTCGGCTTGACCGGAAAGCGGCCAAAACCCTCTCAGATCTTTGTAAAAGATGGAAGATCGATGTAATCCACGCTCATTATCTCCGGGAAAATTATATTGCCATGCTGTCCAAACGCTGGAATCCGGGCGTTAAAGTGGTTTATACCAGCCATTTTATTATGGACAATAATTGGTATACCCGGGTTTCCAACCGTATCCTTTCCTCCCGGCAGGACCGGGTTATTTCCGTTTGCACCGTAGGAAAAGAGAGCCTCATCCGAAATGGATTGGATGGGGCAAAGATTCAAGTGATTTTCAACGCGGTAGACCCCGGTTATTGGAAGAAGCCGGAACCATCCACCCTGCGGCAGGAATTGGGCATTTCGGAAGAAATATTCGTGATGCTGTGTGCATCCCGCTTTGCCGATGATAAGGGGCATCAGTATTTAATCGATTCCATTGCGCTGCTTAAGCAGCAGACTCAGCGGCCCTTTCTGTTGGTCCTTGCCGGGGATGGGGAACTGCTGGGTTCTTCCAAAGAGCAGGTTTCCGCTCTTGGGCTGGATCATGAAGTCCGGTTCATCGGCTTCCGGAAGGACATGAAAAATTTATATCAGGGAAGCAGCCTGTATGTCAATTCTTCCCGTCATGAAGCGCTTAGTTTTCTCATTATTGAGGCGATGGCTGCGGGGCTTCCGGTGATTGCCACCGATATGGGCGGGAACCGGGATATCGTCAATGAAGCAAACGGCTGCGGAATTTTGGTGGAATATCCTCATCCTGCATCAATGGCCGCAGCGATGAAAACCCTTCTGGAAGACCCGGATCTTTTGGCCAGATATCGAGAGGGCGCTCTCAGAACAGTGGAAGAAAAATTCAACCTGAGCAAGATGGCGAAGGCGACCTATCAGGTCTATCAAGATGCCTGCGGAAACGTGGGGTATCCTGAAAACGATCATTAAGGAGAGTTGCTCAATGACCGCAATCCGGGATAGTTTTATCGGGGATCGGCTCCTTTTGTTTTGCAGTATGCTGTTGCGCCTTTATCGAGAGAGCGCCACGGGAAGAGCCTGTTCCGCCTTGGGGCGTCGTCTGCACAAAGGCGCGGCACAAAGCGTTATTTTGCAGATTTGTGCCCGCAAAGGCGTGCTGGCCCGCAAATGGAAGGACAGCGCCGCCTATAGGATTACGGATCGTGCGGCCAATTTCTTGCTTCCGTTTTTTCATTGGCTCCGCCGTTTTCCCAGGGTGCGCGAGAGCGCCGTGGTTGGCTTTTGCATCGGAGCAGGGAAGCGGGCCTACCTGCTTCTGGGCCTGCTTTATTTGATTATGATGGTTGCCCCCCATGCCTACTGGAATAATGTATATGGGTTTGTTGGGGTGCTGATCATTGCCCTTTTGTTTTTCCTTAGCCGGATGCCGGGAAGAGAACACGGGCTGGACGTGGAGCGATTCGGCGTTTACTTTGTCTTATATGCGCTGACGCTGGTCAGCGGATTGGTGTTTTCCTATCGGATAAGCTTAAGCTTGCGCTTTTTCCTGTTTTATCTGACCTGCCTGCTGACTGTTTTGCTGTTGTTGAGCGCGGTGGAAACGGTTGCTCAGCTGAAACGGCTGCTGGCCATTGTTCTGGGGGGAACAACAGTGAGCGCCCTTTATGGCTGTTACCAAAGTATTGTGGGGGTTGCCATTAACTATGCGCAGGTGGATTACAGCTTGGAACTTAACGCCAATATCCCGGGGCGGATTTACTCTTTTTTTGACAACCCAAATAATTTTGCCGAAATCCTGGTAATGCTGCTTCCTTTGTATCTGGCCTTTCTGTTCATCAGCAAAGGCTGGCTTAAAAAATTCCTGGTATTTGCGGCGCTGATTCCCGCACTTGTTGCCATGCTGAAAACATATTCCCGCTCCGGATGGATCGGACTTGCCATTGCAGCTTTGATCTTCTTTGCTTTCCTCAACTGGCGGCTGGTACCCCTTTTCATTGTGGGGGGAATTGTGGCTTTTCCGCTGATGCCCCAGACGATGATCGATCGGGTGCTGACTATTGGAAACAAGCAAGATTCCTCCACGATGTATCGGTTCCAGATTTATCAGACCTTAATTCCTATGTTTAAGGATTACTGGAAAAGCGGCGTGGGCCTTGGAAGCGATGTGGTAAAAGAGATGATTATGAAATATCCCACAGAGCTTTACAATGGCGCCTATCCCATTCACAGCCACAATACTTATTTTCAAGTCTGGATTGAAATGGGCATCCTGGGGATTTTAAGTTTTTTGGGCGGCCTGCTGTTTCAAATCAAAGAAGGTGTGCGGCGCATCGTGTCTCCCCGAATTTCGCGGGATTTAAAATGTATCATCGGCGCCGGCGTGGCCGGAATCTGCGGTATGGCGGTTATGTCTGCCGTGGAATATACCTGGTTTTATCCTCGAGTGATGTTTTTCTTCTGGTTTTTGCTGGGCATCGTGATGACCGGCGTACGTTTGGCGGGGAAGAAAACGCAAAGCTGACCAAACGGAAAGAAGAAACGAGTAAAACTAAGACGATCTTTTGGCTTTAGAATAGAAGGGCCTCCAAACCGTGGAAGAAACACGATTGGAGGCCCTTTTTGCCATCGCTGTTTGTTATATCTGTTTTCATTGGGGCGGTGCAAGCGGCATTTTCAGCCGCCGGGTCTGGGAATTTCAGCCTATATGGGAATGGGAAATACCCAAGAGAACAAATGAGGTTTGAGCATTCAGAAAATTTAAAGGCCAAAATTCAATCCGCCGGTAAATTTTTGCATGGCGTCCGACATGGCGGCTTCCGCGGCCCGAAGGGCTTCATTGACCGCGGCAACGACCATGTCCTGGAGCAGTTCCACATCCTCCGGGTCCAATGTGTCCGGGTCAATTTTCAGGGAAAGCAACTGGCGTTTACCATTGACTACCGCGGTAACCGCGCCGCCTCCCGCCGCTGCGGAAAAGGTCTGTTCCTCGATCTCCGCTTGCATTTTCAGCATGTCCTGCTGCATCTTTTGGGCTTGCTTTATCATGTTCATATTCATGCCGCCTGCGCCGCCGCGGCCGCCGTTAAATCCCTTTGCCATAACAGCTCATTCTCCTTCATTTGGTTATTCAATACTAATATTATCAAATTTCCGGCTAAGTGCCAGTAAATCGTCCATTTTATCCCGCTTTTGGTGCGGAGAACGCGCAAAAATCACGCGCAAGGGCCGACCGAACAAAGATTCCGCCTCTGATGAAAGCGCCTGTAAAACAGCGGGCTGATTGACCAGTGTATGCGTAAATTCACTGTCCACCGTGATGGTTAGGATTCCTTCCGCATATTCGCCCGATACCATGGTGGAGTTGTTCATAATGCTGTATTCGGGCATGCCGATTTTACCTTTGAGAGCGGAAACCAGCTGGGGCCAGAATTCTCCTGCACCTTTTTGAGAAACGGTATTTCGGCAGGCGTTTTTATCCGCTTCCGACGGATCCGGCTGTGTTTGGCGGATCGATTGGTGTTTAGGGCATTTTGCGGAAGCAATGGTTTGCTCTTGCTCCAAGGCACAGCCGGATTTTTTGAGGGGTTCTTTTGGGCTTTGTCCTTGGGAGGGGGAGGGTATGCGTTCCCGCTGCCCGGCTAATGATGTGGAAGCCGCGCCGCCGGATTCCGGACAGGTCTTCCGAAATGAAGCGGCCCCGTCTGCAAGTGTTTGCTCCAGCTTTGCCACGCGGGCGGAAAGAGCTTTGTAATCGTCAGCGGGCACATCTTCGCAAAGCCGAATAATACAAAGCTCGGCGTCGGTGCGCCGGTTTGTGCTGCGGGCAAATCCGCTTTGCGTATTGGAAAGAGAAGCAATGCAGTCCATGAGCCGCTGTTGGGAAAACAGGGCGGCCAGCATATGGAGCGCATTGGCTTCATATCCGCCGGTGAGCAGGGTTTCCCCAGTGGCGGGGACGGTTTGCATAATCAACATATCCCGTGCCAAAAGAGAGAGTTCTCCCAAAAGGGAGCCAAGTTCTTTTCCTCCTTCGTAAAGCGCGGCAAAATGAGAAAGCGCCTTTGCCGTGTCCCGGTGGCCAATGGCCTCCATAAGACCTGTGATTTCCAGGTTGCCGGCAAGCCCCATAATGCTCAGTACCTGCTGTCCATCCAACGCGCCGCCTGCAGCGGCGGAGCATTGATCCAAAAGGGAAAGTGCATCCCGCATAGAACCATCGGCAAGGCGGGCCAACAAAACGGCGCCATCCTGTGTGAGGGGAATTTGCTCCTTCTGAGAAACAAAGAGTAAGCGTTTTGCGATTTCATCCGGCAAAAGACGCCGGAATGCAAAACGCTGGCACCTGGATAAAATAGTGGCCGGCACTTTATAAAGCTCTGTTGTGGCCAGGATAAACATCAGATGAGCGGGCGGTTCCTCCAAAATCTTTAAAAGCGCATTAAATGCCGCGCCGGAAAGCATGTGCACCTCGTCCACAATATAGACCCGCTTCTTCCCATAGGCAGGGGCGTAGATGGCTTCATCCCGCAAAGCGCGGACATGATCCACTCCGTTGTTGGAAGCGGCGTCCAGCTCCAAAACATCCAGAATGCTGCCGTTTTCAATTCCTTTGCAGGTTGCGCATGTGTTGCAAGGATTTCCTTCCGCCGGGCGCTCGCAGTTTACGGCCCGGGCCAAAAGCTTTGCGCATGTGGTTTTTCCGGTTCCGCGTGTCCCTGTGAACAAATACGCGTGGGACAAGCGACCCGTTTTTACTTGTGTTTTTAATGTTTCCGTGATATGTTCCTGCCCGGTCACTTCATCAAATGTGCGAGGGCGCCATTTGCGGTAGAGCGCTTGATACATGGGATGATCCCCCCTTTTAAAACTGTAACTTTCACCCGGTCTGAATTAGACGATACACGCCATTGGCTGCACGCGCCATTGGCAATTTTAAAGCCCCAAAAGCAGAGGCTGGAAACCCGGTTCACACAGAAAAACAACAAAGCACAAACCCTTCATTGGAACGGGGGGAGCTGCCAATGGGCAAAGAAAAATGCGGCGCATGACGAGGCCGCACACCGGCTTTTGAATCATTTGATATGCCTGGTACACCGGCAGCCAACTCGGAAACGGCGCCCCCGCGGCACACAGAAAGTTCCGCTTAATGCTGCTCGGTTCCCCGCCTGACATGATTCACGGGTTTCCGTTGCGCGGGACCGATTCCTCATTGCCGCTTACCGAGGCCTAACGGCACATCAATGATCCTGGGGCCGGGCTTCATCCCTGCTATAGCGGATTGCAGGCGACAGGGCACCGCTATCTCCCCGACTAGTGCGGCCTTGTCTCACGCCGCAAAGGGCCTGCTTCAAGGCTTATTTATTTTACACTATTTCAGTTTGTTTATCAATACAAAAGCATGAAAATTCACATTTGATTTTTGAGAGTCTGCTTTATTTTTAATCAATGCGTCGATACGCATGTCTTTATAAAAATTCTTAGATTTCAATGTTTAGGAAATGCCCGGGCTGCAAAGGCGGCAGCACGGGCATATTATTTATGATGTTTATTGGAAAAAGCATTTTCCGGATCTTTAGACGGAGACGGTTTCCTCCAGGGCGAGTTTTGCGGCAGGGAACGGCTCCAAGGCTCTGGGAAGAATGCCCTGCACATAAGCGATCAGCATTCCGTAATTGGTAATTGCAACGCCTTTTTCCCTGGCCAGTTCTACACGGTACTGCATTTCCCTGCGGCCCAGCATGCAACCGCCACAGTGGACAATTACGGAGTAGGACGCAATGTCTTTGGGGTAAAAAGCTCCCGAGGCAAATTCAAATTGAATATCCCCTCCGGCGATTTGCCGGATCCAGCGGGGGATTTTTACCTTGCCAATATCGTCCGCCTGCCGGTGGTGGGTACAGCCTTCCACAATCAGTACCTTGTCTCCCGGGGACAAGCGCTCCATCCGCCGGATTCCGCGCACCATTTCCGCAAGATCGGATTTTTGCCGGGCAAACAGAATGGAAAAAGAGGTTAGCGGAATCTGCGGCGGCGTATCGGCGGAAACCTTTAGAAAAGCCTGAGAATCGGTAATGACAATAGCGGGCGGCTCCTTCAACCGTTCCAGTGTGAGTTTCAGCTCATGTTCTTTGGTGATGACCGCAATGGCGTCGCTTTCAATAATGTCCCGGATGGTTTGCTGCTGGGGCAAAATCAGCCGCCCCTTGGGCGCCGCCTTATCAATGGGGGTAACGAGAACCGCGATGTTCCCCGCGTGGATCAAATCGCCTACCAGGGCCGGTTCCGCGTCTTCAAAATTAGAATTGGCAACAATCAGCTTTTTTACATTATCGATGCCCGAACCATGCACCGCGCTGCAGCAGACGGTGGGGATTCTGGCGTATTTTCTCCCCTGGGAAAGCGCATTGGAGTAATCGCCTTCGTCACATTTGTTCAACACGCAGATGCAGGGAATTTTTCTCCGGATCAGCTGGTCGATAAAATCCGTTTCAAAAGAGGTGATTCCTTCCTTCACATCGGCCACTATAATGGCAAGATTGCATTTGCGAAGGACTTCATAGGTCTTTTCAATGCGAAGCATGCCAAGGTCTCCTTCATCGTCAAGACCGGCGGTGTCGATAAAAACTACGGGTCCAATGGGCAAAAGTTCCATGGTTTTATAAACCGGGTCGGTGGTAGTTCCTGCAATTTCCGATGTGACGGCAATTTGCTGCCCTGTCAGTGCATTGATAAGGGAGGATTTCCCGGCGTTGCGCCGGCCGAACAGCCCAATGGTAAACCGGCTGGACATCGGGGTTTCATTCATATTTCCCGTCATAAAATTTCCTCCGTTTTTATGGAAAGGGGTGCGGTCAGCCGCTCCGGCCTTAAAAGCTCATCCAGTTTTTTTTCATCCATCCAACCGCGTTCCAGAATGATTTCCCGCACCGTCCGCCCGGTATCCCGGCATAAGGACGCAGCCTGAGTTGCCTTATCGTAACCAATATAAGGGCTGAGGGCGGTGATAAAGGCGAAGCTTTGGTCCAGCTCCTTCCGGCAGCGGGCTTCGTTTGCTCCGATTCCTTTTATGCACCGGCCGATGAAAAGCGGCAGTATATTTTTATAAAGCGATAACATTTCCAATAGATTTTTCGCAATCAAAGGTAAAAAGGCATTCAGCTCCAGCTGGCCAGCTGAAGCCGCCAGAGTTACCGCCATATCGTCGGCCATAATCTGATACGCGGCTTGGTTTACAGCTTCTGCCATCACGGGGTTTACCTTACCGGGCATCATAGAAGAGCCGGCCTGTAGGGGAGGAAGAGATAACTCTCCCAGGCCCGTCCGGGGTCCCGAGGAGAGGAGCCGCAGGTCGTTGGCGATTTTTGTAAGGTTGACCGCAGCCGTTTTCAGAAGGCCGGATACTTCCACAAAAACGTCGCAGTTTTGCGTAGGATCCATCATATATTCGGCGCGGGCGAGACCGATTCCAGTCAGCTCCCGGAGCCGTTCGATCATCGTAAAGATATAGGCCTTGGGCGCATTCAGACCGGTACCGACGGCGGTGCCGCCGATGTTGACCTGACGAAGCCGTTCCTCCGATTTATACAGCCTCCAGCGATCTCGGGAGATCGCCTGAGCCCAGGCGCCAAATTCCTTCCCCAGCGTCACGGGAACCGCGTCCTGTAGCTGGGTTCTTCCCATTTTAAGGACAGTGGAAAATTCCTCTTCCTTTTCCTGAAGGGCGGTCTGCAAATCGGCAAAACAGTCTGACACCGGCTTCAAAAGACGAATCGCCGCAATGCGTACCGCCGTTGGGAAAACATCATTGGTGGATTGGTGCAGATTGACGTGGTCTAAAGGATGCACCAGATGATAATCGCCCTTTTGACCGCCTAAAATTTCGATGGCCCGGTTTGCCAGCACTTCATTTGCGTTCATATTGGCGGAAGTACCGGCGCCGCCCTGCATGCAATCCACAATGAATTGATCCCTCAGTTCACCGGCCAAAATTTCGTTGCAGGCGGCAACGATGGCGTCCGCAACATCCTTTTGGAGTGCACCGATGGATTTATTTGTCATGGCCGCCGCTTTTTTAACGATAATCAGCGCAGAGACCAGTTCTTCATGCATAGGTATGCCAGTGATGGAAAAATTCTGAATGGCCCGCGCCGTATGGATGCCGTAATATGCACGGTCACTTAGTTTTATCTGGCCCAACAGGTCTTGTTCCGTTCGCACTAGGCCGCCTCCGTTTCACAGTGAAATAATGTTCCTTCCGGCCTTGGAAAGCAGGAAAGGGAGCAAAACAACAAACGATACAGAGGATTTGCCGCATGCTTACCTTCCCACTTGGAAACCCTTGCGGTTAGGAAAACCCAGGTGAAAGCCGCTGTGCATCCCCAAACGCATGAAAAGCAGGCAAATGCGCGGCAAATTATTTTACACCATTAATTTTTACTTAATTTATCATAAAATCTGCCTTTTGTCAAACAATCCGGCAAATTTTAAGAGAAAGCGCTTGTCTTGCTGAGGCGGAAAAATCAGTGTACAATCAAGGGCGTTTGCTTCCTTCCGCCTTTATGGTCCGGAAGCCTAATCCTTGCCGTATTGAATGACCGTTGCGTCGGCAACCAAAATCAGGCCTTCTCTTACCATGTTTTTTATAACGGGAAGGGCGGAAGCAATTTGTGAAGCGGTGTCTACCGCTTCAATCACAATGGGGAGGCTGGAGCTTAATTCTAAAATGCGAGCGGTGTGAAGGGCTTTCCCTTTCCCATAACCCGCAATCCCACGCGTAACCGTGACACCGGCAATGCCGAGCGCCTTTAGCTGGAAGACCACAGCGCTGTAGAGGCTATGGCCCTTAAACCGGGAGTCTTCGCTAACGTAAATTTTTAAAAGTTGACAGTGCTCTCCTGTTTCCATAGCTTTTTCTCCTTTTTATTTTAGAAATAACCCTCCCAATGCAAAGCCGGCGGCATATCCAATTACGCCCAAAACCAGGGAGCTGAAGATGTACGTAAGTGCGTTCAGTTTTTCGTTTCCTTGAAACAGGTGGAACCCTTCGTACATAAACGTGGAAAACGTGGTATAAGCGCCCAAGAACCCATCGCCCAACAGGAGATAGACCGTGCCGCTTCCGGCACTGGCCACAAGCCCTAAGCAGAATGCGCCGGTAATATTAATCAGAAATGTTCCAATGGGAAACGTTGTGGCGGCCCTTTGGGAAATCATTTTTCCCAATTGATACCGGACGATTCCGCCGAACGTACCGCCGATGCCGACGATCAGTAAATTCAACTATTTCACTTCGCTTTCTGCCCCCATCAAGAAATCCGGTTTGTGGTTTGGCTTCTTTTTTCTAAAATATTTGGCGCCCAATTTTTTTGCGAGTACTGTGCCCAGATATGCCGCTCCAAGGCCCAAGATGGCAGAGATCGCCAAATAGGAAATGGCGGAAGAATAGTTTCCAGCACGCATCAGCCCCACCGTCTCTTTACACAAGGTGGAGAAGGTGGTGAATGCACCCACGAAGCCGGCGGTGATCCCCAGTTTGAGATCTGGATCAAAGCTCCAGATTTCCAAAGCAACCGTTAAGATCAGGGCTAGGACAAGGCTGCCGGATACGTTAATCATCAGCGTATTCAACGGAATCCATTCGTGAAAGCCGCCAAAATGGACCGTTTTCAGCAAATACCTGCAAATTGTCCCAAGAAAGCTGCCGCTGCCGATTAAAATATATTTTTTCATGTTGCACGCCCTTTATAATATGCGTTTGCCTGATTGACGGCAGAGAAAGTGAATGAGGTCCAATTTGGCTCTTCCGAACAAAAAGGCGAAAACGTTTCCCGACAGCCTCAACCGGGCTTTCCAATATTGGAAAGCCCGGTTGAGTTGCGAAGTTTGACAGCTTTAGTGGACGGAGTCGGGCACAACATTGCCGGAAGACCGTTCTCCCTTGATAAACCGGGATACCGCCTTGTACAAAAGGAAAGTAACGGCACTGTT
>JAQVYO010000146.1 GCA_028708585.1 Oscillospiraceae bacterium | reverse complement strand
ATCCCTTTCTGGCGGGAATCCGCAAAGAGGAGTTTTGAATCATCATAACATCATTTTGCCCGTTTGTCATGGCGGCAGACTTCCCGAGGCCGCAAGCATATGCCAGCACCTGCACATTGGCCAACGTCTGATCCAGCCGGCCACCGATTCCGCCCACAATCATGAATTTCTGAAACCCTTGCTCAATGCCGTATTTCAGGCAGGCCATGGTATCGGTATCGTCTTTTTCCCGGGGCAGCTCAATAAAAGCGCAGTCCAAAAAGCTTCGGCTCATCGAGTCAAAATCCCCAATCACCAAATCCGGGCGGATGTTCTCTGCCTTTGCATAAGCATATCCCGCATCTGCGCAAAGAATAAAATCGTCGGGACCCAGTTTCACCGCGTCTTCGATCTTTCCGGTTTGAAACGCGCAGATAATCACACATCTCTTTTGCAATCAAGGCTCACCACCTTTTTCCTGGGCAAAAGCGCCCTGTTCCATTTTTTATTATGATAGCATAAAACCGGTTTATTTTCAAATAACCCCCCTTGTATTCGGCGAAAAAATGGAGTATGATGCCTAGGACGGCATCTTTTATGAGCTGTACATGCGACAGTATCTTTTATGAACTGTACCAAACGTATTGGAACATCCAGCGGCACATTGCGCGGCCCCTTCCAAGGGGACAATTCTGCTTTGATCCTTCGTGACAAAGACAGTCATTGATAAACCAGTTTAAAATGTTTGTCTTTTTCATTTCGCACGGAGGCATGCCTATTTTTTGGGGCTGCAAAGCGGATGGAAAAGGCATTTTTTTATCGGCAAATAAAATCGGCGGATTTTCAGCGGCTGGCCGGTTCAAGCTCTTTGCCGCAAAAACCGGAGGTGGAAAATTGAACATTGGATTTATGGGTGCGGGGAGAGTCGGCGGCGCGCTTGGACTCTATTTCAAAAAACATGGCCTCTGTGTTGCAGGGTATTACAGCAGGCAGTTTACCTCTGCAAAGCAAGCCGCCCTTTTGACGGAAACCGCCGCGTTTCCAACCTTTGAAGCTCTGGCGGGCGCATGCAGCATGATTTTCTTCACGACGCCGGACCATGTGCTGGAGGAAATGGACAAAAGAGCCGCTTCCTATGTAAGGCAAACGGAAGACCCAGGCGCAAAGACATGGGTTCATGTCAGCGGGGTCTTTCCATCGAGCCATCTCCACTCGCTTCAGGCGCTGGGCTGCCCGGTGGGCAGCATGCACCCTCTGCAAAGCTTTGGCGCGCCGGAGTGCAGCGCGCCGCTCTTGGAAAACACCAGTTTCAGCCTGGAAGGGACGCAAAAAGCGCAAAACGACATGCAGGCCGTCCTGCAAAAAACCGGCGGCAGATACCGCTGCATTCTTCCGGAGCAAAAGCCGCTTTATCACGCGGGGGCCAGTATCATTTCCAATTATATGGTCACAGTAATTGACAGCGGCATGCGGTGCATGGAAGCGGCGGGCATGGATCGGCAGACTCTCTATTCCTTTCTGGAGCCGCTGATTCTGGGAACGCTCCAAAATCTGAAAGGATCCCGTCCGGAAGACGCCTTAACCGGCCCCATCGTCCGGGGAGATGTGTCCAGCGTCGCCGCCCATCTGGAAGCCATTCAAAAAAGTCTTCCGGAAGAGCTTGCGCTTTACAAGGCTTTGGCGCGGAAAACCGTATCTTTGGCGCGGGAGGGCCGGCTGGCTCCGGCGCAGGCACAGCAGCTTCAAGATTTACTTCAGGAGGGCTAATCGAATGGAACACAAATTTACCACGCAGTCTTTTGCCTCGGCAAAAGAACACCGTGAAAGAATCACCATGCTGACCGCCTATGATTATTCCATGGCGCAGATGTTGGATCAAAGCGGAATTGACGCCATTTTGATCGGAGATTCCCTGGGAATGGTGGTCCAAGGCCACGACTCCACCCTGAACGTAACCATGGACGAGATGATTTACCACTGCAAATGCGTGGCACGAGGCGCAAAGCACGCCATGCTGGTCGGCGATATGCCTTTTTTATCCTATCACATCAGCGATGAAGAAGCGGTCCGAAACGCCGGCCGATTCATTCAGGAGGGCGGCGTTCACGCGGTGAAGCTGGAAGGCGGAAAAAGCATGGCCGGTGCCGTCAAAGCCATTGTCCGGGCACAGATCCCAGTGATGGGGCACATTGGCCTCACACCCCAGTCCGTTCATGTATTCGGCGGCTTTAAAGTACAGGGGAAAGAAGAACGGAAAGCCAAAGCAATCATGGAAGACGCGCTTGCCTTAGAAGATGCGGGTGTGTTCGCCATGGTGCTGGAAGGCGTTCCCGAGAAACTGGCCAAAGTCATCACAGAGCGGGTGTCTGTTCCCACCATTGGCATCGGCGCCGGCCGATACTGTGACGGGCAGATTTTGGTGGTTCATGATATGCTGGGCATGTATTCTGATTTTGTCCCAAAGTTTGTCAAGCGGTATGCACAGCTGAAAACCAACATCGGCGCCGCGGTCTCCGATTATATCAGGGAAGTGAAATGCCAGGCATTCCCCGAAGAAAAGCACACGTTTCAAATGGACTCGTCCGTTCTCGAAAAATTATAAAACGTTTTATATAATTTTATATAAAAGGAGAAACAGCATGAGCATGGCACGAACCATACGGGAATTTGAGCGCTGGCGTTTGGAACAGGACGCCAAACACAAAACGCTGGGTTTTGTCCCCACCATGGGATACTTGCATCGCGGCCATCTGTCCCTGATTCAGGCGGCAAAAGCGGAAAACGACCTGGTCGCGGTCAGTATCTTTGTGAATCCCACTCAATTTGGGCCGGGAGAAGATTATGAGCGGTACCCCAGGGATTTACAACATGACTATGAGGCCGCTGTGGCGGCGGGAGCCGACGTGGTCTTTCATCCTTCGGCGGAGGAAATTTACCCATCCGGAGCCTCCACCATGGTGGAGGTAACGGGAAAAATGACGACGAAGCTGTGCGGGGCCTCCCGCCCCAACCACTTTCGGGGGGTAACCACTGTTGTCAGCATTCTGTTCAACATCATCCGCCCCGACCGGGCATATTTCGGTCAAAAAGACGCCCAGCAGGCCGTTATTATCCGCAAAATGGTGCGGGACCTGCATCTGCCGGTTCAGGTGACCGTCTGCCCCATCATTCGGGACGAAGACGGCCTGGCCCTCAGCTCCCGGAACATCTTTTTAACCCCTCAAGAGCGCGCGCAGGCGCGATCCTTAAACAGGGGCCTGCAAAAAGCGATGGAATATGCATCTTCCGGCGTGGATGGCAGCAGAAAAGTTTCAATTTTAACAAAAATCATCCGCGCAGAAATTGCATGTCAGCCGCTGTCTGCAATTGATTATGTGGAAATTCTGGACGCGGAAACCCTGGATGAACTCACGGAAATTGCCCCGGACCGCGACGCACTGGCAGCCGTCGCCGTCCGTTTTGGATCCACAAGGCTCATCGACTCCAGAATTTTATCCGCCGCACCGAAAGGAGAACCGCTGTTATGTACCTCCATATGATGAAAGGCAAACTGCACCGGGCCACGGTAACGCAGGCCGACATCCATTATGTGGGCAGTGTCACCATTGACGAAACGCTGATGCGGGGCGCCGGCATTCTCCCGGGCGAAAAGGTGCAGATTGTCAATATAAACAACGGCAGCCGGCTGGAAACCTATGCCATCGAAGGAGAGGGGTACAGCGGCATCTTCTGCCTCAACGGAGCGGCTGCCAGGCTTGCGCATGTCCGTGACCAGGTCATCATCATCGCCTACGCCGTCATGGATGAGCGGGAAGCAAAGATCTTCCATCCCAACGTCTTGATTTTGGATGACCAGAACCGGATTCAACATGTAAAACATCAGGAACTCCATGGAACCATAGAGTAAGCCGGCTGAAAAAAGGGGGAAGGCATATGCTTCTGGTGCTCGACGTTGGGAACACCAATACGACATTGGGCGTTTTTCTTGGGGAACGGTTAACCGCCCGGTCCCGTCTGCCCACAAAACGGGTGGCCTCTCCGGAGGAATACGGGAAGGCTCTCTTGGCCGCCCTCGGCGCGGCCGCAATCCAGCGGGAAGA
>JAQVYO010000019.1 GCA_028708585.1 Oscillospiraceae bacterium | reverse complement strand
CGGAGCACCACTTCAGTGCCAGTGTGTCCTTTCAATGTCTTTCCGTTGGCTAAGGTCACAGCGGCATAGACGCTGCCAGTGGCACTCCCGTTTTTCAGTTCATCGGAAAATTGCTGGATTTTCCCATTCAACGCGCTTTCCAAAGAACTTTTTTGTGCCGCAACCTTATCGTCCACCTGACTCAGTATGGAAGGCGTCAGTTTTTTCGTCAGATAGCTAAGGCTGATGAGCGGATCATCCGAGGACCCCTGGGCCGCCCAAACCGCCCCGAATCCGGCAAGTAAAATGAAAACCAATGCCGAACAAATCACGATAGCCGGCCATCTTGTCCGTTTCATATGTACCTCCAATTCTTACAAGGCGGCGCATAACGGCGTTATGCGCCGCCTATGCCTTATACTTGCTGACTCTGCAGTCCAAAACTCACCGCAATGGCGGAATCCACCTGTTGCATGAGGCTTTCATCCAATCTGCCCATCCGCTCCTTCAGCCGTCTTTTATCCAGCGTCCGGATCTGCTCCAGAAGCACAACCGAATCCCGGGTTAGGCCATAGCTGCGGGCGGAGAGTTCAATGTGAGTGGGCAGGCGGGCCTTGTTGATTTGCGATGTAATGGCTGCGGCAATCACCGTAGGGCTGTGCCGGTTGCCCGTATCGTTCTGAACAATGAGCACCGGCCGCATCCCGCCCTGCTCACTGCCAACAACCGGGCTTAAGTCGGCATAATAAATATCTCCTCGTTTGATACTGTTGTCCACAAAGCTCACACTCCGCCGGAAGATAGTCGCCTTGCTACATGCCGTAGAGCTTATGTAACAGGCTACTTTCATTCTCCCACATGGCAATACAATTTATACCCAGATTTTATAGAAATCTGAATGACTCTTTATATCTGGCCCCTCCCCTGCTTAACATATGCCGCGGGAAATGGGTCCGTGAGCTTGTGAGCTTGTCCTTAAAACCCTAAAAATTTAGTTTTTCCCTTTTATTGACCCAATATAGACCCTGGGCACCCTAACCGCGGGCGAACAAATAATTTCATAGGAAACGGTTCCGGCCAGACCGGCCATCTCTTCCACCGGGAGAAAAGCCTCTCCATCCACACCGAACAGGGTCGCGATGTCTCCCGGTTTTGCTTCCGGTATGCCAGTTACATCGATCATGCACATGTCCATACAGATACGGCCCAGCACCTTTGTCCGTTTTCCACGCAGAAGCACCGGCAAACGGTCAGAGCAAACCCGGTGCAGCCCGTCCGCATATCCAATGGGCAGCACCGCCACCCTGCTGTCGCGCTGCAACACGCGGGTGCATCCGTAACTAATGGGCGTCCCCGCCTCCAGATCCTTCACGGATACAATACGGCTCTTCAAAGACATGCCGGGCCGAAGGTCCACGATCCCTTCCATTTCCGGCGTTGGATAGAGCCCGTAAAGAATCAATCCGGGCCGAACCATATCCAAATGGGTACACGGGTAGTTTATCACAGCTCCGCTGGCGGCGCAATGACGGAATTTAAATTTCATATTCTGCTCTTTGTCCAAGCAGTCTATCAAATTTAAAAAGCGAGTAAACTGATCCATTGTATAGGTCTCATCGGCATCCGCATTGGCAAAATGAGTAAAAATCCCTTCCATCTCCAGGCCGGGCATTTCTTTCAGCGCCCCAATCCGGGCCGCGGCTTCCGATTCCCGGCCCCTTGTGCAGACAAAACCCAAACGGGACATACCCGTATCCGCTTTAATATGAACTTTAAGGCGTTTTCCCCGGGCCACCGCCGCGTCCGAAAACTCCTTTGCCTGCTCCAATTCAAAAATGGACTGAGTCACATGATACTGAAGCAGCGTGTCGGCAAATTCCGCCGGCGTCTGCCCCAAGATTAAAATAGGTATTGTAATACCCGCGTCCCGCAGCACGGTTGCTTCATCCAGGCAGGCAACCGCAAGATAGTCGGCCCCCAAGCCTTCCAAGAGACGCGCCACCGGCACCGCCCCATGTCCGTAACCGTCTGCCTTCACAATTCCCATAAAACGGCAGTCCGCTCCAATGAGCGTTCTGATCGCTCTGTAATTATGTGCAATATTTTCAAGGGAAATTTCTGCCCAGGTCCTCTTGTGTAAGCAGTCCATATCCCTGTTCCCTCCTTATGGCCCTCAAGTCTTTCTTCTTTCTTATTATAAGCTTTATTTCCATTGCTTTCAAACAAATGATGCCGGCTTTTTCAAGCCGCTTTTTTCTTGCCGATTTTCAGCTTTTGGCGTCATACCAGGTCTTCCCTGAGGCAGCCTCGGCCACCAGCGGTGCCGACAAAGCCATGACGCCTTCCATTTCCTCTTTTAAAAGGGCCACCACCGCTTCCGCGTCCTCCTTGGGGCACTCTACCAGAAGTTCGTCATGTACCTGCAGCACCAAACGAGCCGCCGGCTGTTCCCTGCGCAGCCGCTCATGCACCCGCACCATGGCAAGCTTAATGATATCCGCCGCGGTCCCCTGGATAGGCATATTCAGCGCAACCCGCTCCCCAAACGAACGGGTATTGAAATTGGAAGAAGCAAGCTCCGGAAGATATCGCCTCCGGTTCATCAGCGTAGTCACATATCCGTCCCTTCTGGCCCGCCCCACAATCTCTTTCATATAGGCCCGGACACCTGCGTATTTTTCAAAATAGTGTTCCATATAACGCTTGGCTTCCACCCGGGTTACTCCGATGTCCTGTGCCAGTGAAAATTCCGAAATGCCATACACAATACCGAAGTTTACCGCCTTTGCGCTGCTGCGCATGGAAGAGGTCACGCGTTCCAATGGAACGCCGAACACCTGAGAAGCCGTCATGGTATGGATATCCACGCCGGAACGAAACGCATTCTGCATCGCTTTGTCATCCGCAATATGGGCCAGAATCCGAAGCTCAATCTGGGAGTAGTCGGCATCCACCAAAACCTTCCCTTCTTCCGCCAGAAACATTCTGCGCATTTCCTTGCCCAGCCGAGTCCGCACAGGAATGTTTTGCAAATTTGGTTCTGCGGAGGACAGCCGCCCGGTGGCGGTTACGGTCATTTGGAAGCTCGTATGAATCCGCCCGTCCGGAGCGATGACTTTAAACAGCCCATCCACATAGGTGGATTTCAGCTTGGCTAGCTGCCGGTATTCCAGGATAGCGCTTATGATCGGGTGCCGGCCTTTCAATTTTTCCAACACTTCCGCGTTGGTGGAGTATCCGGTCTTTGTTTTTTTCACCGGCGGCAGACCTATTTTATCAAACAAAATGTCCCCCAGCTGCCGGGTGGAATTGATATTAAATTCCGTGCCCGCCATTTCATAAATCCGGTGCTCGGCATCTTCAATGCCCACCGACAGCGTTTCTCCAAACTTTTTCAGTTCCTTCCGATCTACCCGGAAACCCGTGCGCTCCATTTCCGCCAAAACGCGGCATAATGGCAGCTCCACCGTCCGGTACAGCACATCCATCCCCAATTCTTTGATTTGCGGCTCCAGCACTGTGCAAAGGGTCCAGATGGCCTTTGCATAGGCGGCAAATGCCCCAAACGCCTTTGAGGTGTCTCCCAGAACGGTAAATGCGTCTTCCGCCTGCCAAAGGGCGGCGGCGGGAAGCTGCGCATTCAGATAAGAAAGGGACAGGCGCTCCAATGCATAGCTGCCTTCGGTGGGGGCCAGCAGATAAGCCGCCAGCGCCGTGTCAAAAGCAAACCCCTCCGCAGGCAGCCCCTCCCCCAAAAGCCGCCCGGTAAGTTCCTTTACCTCATGTGCAATTTTTTGCACGCCGCCGCCGAAAAATTCCAGCAGAAAAGGGTGATATCGGTCCCCCAGGCGGCTTTGCAGAACCAGGTCAACTCGCCGCCCATCCGCGCAAATGGCGAGGGCGTCCAAACTGGAAAGCCAGCAGACAGCAGCCCAGGGTGCGGCTTTACACCGCTTGAGCAGGGCATCCAAATCTTCCCCCGTCTCCGCCAAATGAATCTCCGGCTCACCGCCCCCGTCCTCAGACACCCCCGCAGACTGCGGGGAAAGGCCGTACCGGTCCATCAGCTTTGAAAATTCCAGCCTGAGAAAAATGGGATACAGCGCCTGTTTATCCGGCTCTCGCCGGATGGCATCCTCCGGAGAAAAGGCAAGAGGAACATCCCGGCAGATGGTGGCAAGCCTTTTAGAAAGTTCCGCCTGCTCCCTGCCCGCAGCAAGCTTTTTCCGGAGGCCCGGTTTCAGCTCCAGCTGGTCAAATCGCTCATACAGCCCTTCTACGCTCCCACAGCGGCACACCAGATCCAGCGCCGTCTTTTCTCCCACGCCCGCCACGCCGGGTATGTTATCCGAAGGGTCTCCCATGAGGCCCTTGAAATCCACCATGCGTTCAGGAGGAAAGCCATATTCCTCCTGAAATGCGGCACTATCCATATCCTTCGCCAGCGTCTGACCCATCCGGGTGGACACCAGGCGCACCCGCACATGATCAGATATGAGCTGAAGGCTGTCTTTGTCGCCGGTGACAATCACGCAGTCCCAATTTTCTTGTTTGCATCGTTCCGAAATGGTCCCGATTAAATCGTCCGCCTCATAGCCGCCCAGCTCATACCTTGGAATCCGCAAAGCATCCAAAACCTCTTTCAAAACGGGCATCTGAACAGCAAGCTCCTCCGGCATTTCCTTGCGCTTCGCCTTGTAGCCGTCAAATTCCAAGTGCCGGAATGTGGGCTGTTTCAGATCAAAGGCCACGCAAAGGGCATCCGGCGTTTCTTCATCCAGCAGCTTCTGCATGATGGTAAGAAAGCCATACACCGCATGGGTATACAGCCCGTCCCGGGTGGAAAGAGGACGGACTCCGTAATAAGCCCGGTTCACAATACTGTTGCCGTCGATCACCATCAGCTTCATGGTCAGCGCCTCCCTGCCGGCTGAAACGCCTCGTTCCACCGGACGGTTTTTTCCACAAAAAAAGAGGGGGTTCCCCGGACCGGTACTCCCTGCGTCCGCCTTTGCGGTTTCCGGGCCCGCGCAAACCGGCATCTTATACCCGTTTCCATTTTACGCCCTGCTTGGTATCTTCCAATAAAATTCCCATGGCTTTCAGTTCATCCCGGATCTGATCAGCTTTTTGAAAGTCTTTGTTTTTTCGAGCTTCCTGGCGGGTTTCAATCATATCTTCAATCTTTTGGTCGATGTTTTTTTCCTTTTTGCGAAATAAAAGCCCTAAAATGTTGGCAAATTCAAAAATCATATTCAAGGACAGTTTCGCAGCCAGCCTAGAGGGCTTATGTTCGGACATGCCGGTATTCACCGCACGCACCAGTTCAAAAAGCACACCGATGGCGTCGGCGGTGTTGAGATCATCGTCCATGGCTTGGATAAAACGTTCCCGATAGGGCTGGAAGGAAGCGGTGAAATCGGTCTCCCAGTTGTCCATTCCACGGTTTTCCCCGTTTTGAACCAAAAACTCCAGATTTTCTACCGCAGTGTACAGCCGCTCCAGAGCCGCTTGCGCCTGCAGCAGAGAGTCCCTGGAATAATTCAGCGGGCTGCGGTAATGGGCAGAAAGCATGAAAAATCGGAGGGATTCATATCCATAGGTTTCCGCCGCTTCCCGCACAGTAAAAAAGTTTCCGAGGGATTTGGACATTTTGCTGTTGTCAATGTTCAAAAAGGCATTGTGCATCCAATAATTTACAAATTTGCATCCATTGGCTGCCTCACTCTGGGCAACCTCGTTTTCGTGATGCGGAAAAATCAGATCCTGTCCGCCGCAGTGGATGTCAATGGTCTTTCCCAGATAACGGCCGGACATGGCCGAACATTCGATGTGCCAGCCGGGCCTGCCGGGACCCCATGGAGAATCCCATGCCGGTTCCCCCGGCTTTGCCCCTTTCCAAAGGGCAAAATCCGTTGGAGATTCCTTTTCGTCGTTTACATCGATACGAGCGCCTGCTTGAAGGTCCTCCAAGGGCTGATGAGAAAGGCAGCCGTACCGCGGGAACTTTTCAGTGCGGTAATAGACGTCTCCGCCCACAGAATAGGCATACCCTTTTTCCACCAGAGTGGACACCATGGCAAGGATCTGATCCATGTTTTCTGTTGCTTTTGGATGAATGTCCGCATCCCGCACGCCAAGCCCGTGGGCGTCTATATAATATTCTTTGATATAACGGGCGGCAATTTCCGCGTAATCCACGCCTTCTTCATTGGCTTTGCGGATGACTTTATCGTCCACATCGGTAAAATTCTGCACGAAAGCCACCTGATATCCCCGGTATTCCAGATACCGGCGGAGAACGTCAAAAACAATCATCGGACGGGCGTTGCCAACATGAATCAAATTATATACCGTGGGGCCGCAGCAATACATTTTTACTTGCCCCTCCTCGATAGGCACAAACTCTTCTTTTCGTCTTGTCATGGAGTTAAAAAATTTCATTTTAATCATCCTTTTTCCGCAATGAATTTCCAAATCTCTGCCGAAAGACCGGCCGGCAAACGCTTCTTAAAACCGGATGCCCCATGGATCCGCTTTAAATCATCAATACTTTGTCATTATAACATAGAATAAAGCGCCAAAACACCATCGAAAAAATAAAAAGCCGCCTCTTACTAAACTTAAGAGGCAGGCAATTTCCTCTCCCGCACTTCCCCGGGCGCGCTTCCTTTTTTCCCGCCGGCGGCAAGTGGTCTCCGGCCCCTTACAACGGGTATTCGTTCCGAGTTTTGTATGATAAGCCGTACCTTGCCGATATGGCGCATCTCATCATACTGTCAATATTTCCAATTCAATATGTCTTTATTTTGCAAAAAGTATTCCGTTCCGGACCAAAGGGTGGTAATTAATATCGCCGCTGTGCAAAGTTCGTTGACTCTAAAAAAGAATCCCGTATGCACAAACGTTAGGGGCGTCAGCATAATACAGATACAGAGCATGGTGGTAACGGTTTTTATTTTGCCTGCAATGCCCGCAGCGATCACCCGCCCGCCATCCATTGCAACCAGACGCAGGGCGGTTACGCCAAATTCCCGTGCCACAACCACCAACAGCACCCAGGCTGCCAATTGGCCTTGCTCCACAAAATATAAAAGCGCCGCCATAACCAAAAGCTTATCCGCCAGCGGATCCATAAATTTCCCAAAATCCGTAACTTCACTTCGACTTCGGGCCAAAAAGCCATCCAGCGCATCGGTAATAGAAGCGCCGACAAAAATCAGGAGTGCCAAATATTTGTGCAGTGGAAATCCCAGATACAGGACAATTAAAAAAATGGGTATCATAGCAATCCGTATTAAAGTCAGCTTATTGGGTGTGTTCAATGCCGTCTCCCCTTTCCCGCCTTCCGCAATGGGCGGTTTCCTTTTACTCCTGCCCGGCGGCCGGGACGTTGATGGGGTCCCTGCCGCAGATAGAAGACCTTAACGCCGCTGCATGAAATGGGAATCTATTCTTGCTTCCGGGACAGTCTGCCCACAAGATCTCCATCCTCGCTTCCGGTAATATCAACCAGCACAAAACTCCCCGCCAGGATTTGTTCTGGAGCAGAAAAGTAGATCCTGCCGTCAATATCGGGCGAATCCGCATAAGTGCGGCCCCAAAATTGGTTTTTCTGTGAATCAAACCCCTCGCAAATTACTTCCATCACCGTCCCAAGCTTCGACGCGTTAAACAGATCCATGTTGCGGGACTGGATTTCCGCCAGCAGCTCCATCCTCTGGCCAACCGTTTCTTCGTCCGCCTGCCCGGGCAGCGCCGCAGCTTTGGTTCCTTCTTGAGGAGAAAAAGGGAATACGCCCGCGCGCTCTATCTCCGTTTCCCGCAGAAATGCGCAAAGCTCTTCAAATTCCGCTTCACCTTCTCCGGGCAGGCCGCAAATGATGCTGGTACGCAGTACCAAATCCGGAATCCGTTCCCGCAGCTTATGAATCAGCGCCAGAAGTTCCGCTTTGCTTCCCCGGCGGTTCATGGCTTTTAAAATCTTATTGTTGCAATGCTGAATGGGTATGTCAATATAATGGACGATCTTTTTTTCTTTTGCAACGACATTAATAAGCTCTTCGTCAATTTCATCCGGATAGAGATAATGCAGGCGAATCCAGTGGATGCCTTCTATGCGGCACAAAGCGCTCAGAAGTGGAGCCAAAGAACGCTTCCCATATAAATCGGCGCCATAGCGGGTGATATCCTGGGCAATGATAATCAGTTCCTTTACCCCTCTGCCTGCCAAAAGCTCTGCTTCCGCCAGTACATCCTCCATGGTCCGGCTTCTGTACTTTCCGCGAATGGAAGGGATCACACAATAGGCGCAGCGGTTGTCGCACCCTTCCGCAATGCGAATCCACGCCATCCACGGCGGGGTGGATAAAATCCGATCCTCCTCCTGGATGGGCGCGTCGATATCTCCAAACAGCCGCGGGGTTTTCCCTTCCATAACCTGCTCTATGGCAGAAACCACCTCGCCGTAGCTGCCGCATCCGATGAGTCCGTCCGCCTCCGGCAGCTCGTTCAGAATTTCTTCCCCATACCGCTGGGTCAAGCATCCGGCTACCAAAATTTTGGTCAGCAGGCCCTGCTGTTTGAGCGTTTCCAGTTCCAAAACGGTCTCAATGGCCTCGCTTTTGGCACTGTCAATAAATCCGCAGGTATTTAAAACCGCAACGTCCGCCCCTTCCGGCCTGGATACTACTGTATGCCCCGCCTTCTCGGCTAATGCCATCATCTGCTCGGTATTCACCAGATTTTTGGCGCAGCCCAGGGAAAGAAATGCCACCACATACGTCGGCAAAATCAATTCCTCCAATTTTTCGGTGCGATAGCCGATCCCCTTCAGGCGTCCGGCTGTTCTGATTTCCTCTCCCGGTACAGCGTAAGGCCGTCCTCCACTTGGTCCCAGGAAAACCCTCTGCGGCGCAGTGCGTCCACTAAGCGCCGCCGTTCCGTTTTATCTTCCAAGTCAACGCCGCGCTTTTTAAGGGAAAGATAAGTACAAATAATTTCCTCCGGCGCGGGAGCCTGGCGCATGGCCTGTTCCCACAAAGCCCGGTCGATTCCTCTGCGGTACAGTTCTTCTTTCATCTTTGCGGGTCCATAGCCCCGGTCAGCATACCGGCGCACAAGCACCGCGGCATAGGAAGCATCGTCGACAGCTCCCAAGTTTTCCATCCGGATGGCCGCAGCCTCCGCGTCATCCGCCCGTTCACCTTTTCGGATGAGCCGGGAAACCAGTTCCGACTTGGACAAGGGACGGGCGCCCACCATGCGGGCGGCCTTCATGGAAGCTCGGCTTTTTCCAGCCGACCGGGATACTTCATGGATCTGCCGCTCTGACAGCTCCATTCCGCGGCAAAGCCCGAAAGACAACAGTTCGTTTTCTGTGACAGTCAGCGTCCGCCCATCATCCAGCCGCAGGCAAAACCGTCCTTTTTCTTTTTGGGAGGGATGGATATTAATCAGCATCATCCTCAAAATCCTCCGCAGACACATCTATAGGCTTTCCGGCGGCATGAACATCCGTTTTTCCTTCAAAATCATCTGCCGGCTGTTCGTCGAAAAATTTCTCACTTTGTTCTTCTTCATCCTGTTCTGTATCGGATTTTGAAGATTTGGTCTGCTTATAAACCAGTTTGTCCGCGTCCTTCCGGATATTTTCCTCCAG
The DNA here is from genome assembly GCA_028708585.1 of Oscillospiraceae bacterium. GTDB lineage: Bacteria > Bacillota > Clostridia > Oscillospirales > Oscillospiraceae > RGIG529. Next base: position 7,465 of record JAQVYO010000019.1, on the reverse strand, counting down.
CTCATCCGCTTTGTCCGGATGTTCCTTTAAAAATGTTTTTGCGGCTTCTTTTCCCTGTCCAATGCGCAGGTCTCCTATGGAATACCAGGAACCGCTCTTTTGTACATGCCCCAACTCTACGCCCATATCCACCAGCTCGCTATAGCGGGAAATGCCTTCCCCATAAATAATATCAAATTCCGCAATCCGAAAGGGGGGCGCCACTTTATTTTTGACAATTTTGGCTTTGGTATGGTTTCCGATGATTTCCGTTCCGTTTTTAACAGGTTCCTTGCGGCGCACGTCAATACGCACGCTGGAGTAAAATTTCAGCGCCCGGCCACCGGTGGTCACTTCTGGATTTCCATAGGAAACGCCTACCTTTTCCCGCAGCTGGTTGATGAAAATAACCACACAATTGGTCTTGGAGATGGAGCCGGCCAGCTTCCGCAACGCCTGGCTCATAAGCCTTGCCTGCAAGCCGACATAGGCGTCTCCCATGTCCCCCTCAATTTCCGCCCGCGGAACCAGCGCCGCCACAGAGTCTACCACCACAACGTCCACAGCGCCGGAACGCACCAGCGAATCGGTAATTTCCAAGCCCTGTTCTCCGGTATCCGGCTGGGAAATCAACAGCTCGTCAATATTAACTCCCAAAGCGCTAGCATAGGTGGGGTCCAGCGCATGCTCCGCGTCCACAAAAGCGACCTCTCCGCCTTTTTTTTGGGCCTGCGCCAAAATATGAAGAGCCAGAGTCGTTTTTCCGGAAGATTCCGGCCCATAGATCTCAATGATGCGGCCCTTTGGAATGCCTCCAATGCCCAGGGCCAAATCCAGCGCAATGGAACCGGTGGGGATGGATTCCACAATCACATTTGTATTTTCTCCAAGACGCATAATGGACCCTTTGCCATAAGCTTTTTCAATTTGTGCCATTGCGGTTTCCAGCGCCTTTTTTTTATCGGTAGCCGGCGCCGGCGATACCAACGGTTTCTTTTTATCCGCCATAATTATGACCTCCGTTTATGCGCGGACGCTCCTCCGGTATATCCCCTCGTTCGTCCCGCGTTATGTTTTGAACCACCATACCCTCCACTACCCGGGAAATACCCTGATCGTCGGGATAAGCGCAAATATTGTCAAACCCGTTTTCCGCCATCAGCCGCTTCACCGCGTCTGCCTGCCCAATGCCTACTTCAAACAAAAGAGTTCCCCCCAGCCGCAGAGCGCCGCTCCATTTTTCTGTGATGGCCCGGTAAAACAAAAGGCCGTCCTCTCCGCCGTCCAGGGCAAGCTGTGGTTCCCACAAAACAGATTCGTCCAGCGTCTTGCAGTCTTCCGTTGGAATGTAGGGAGGATTACAGACAATGATATCAAAATTCATCAGAGCGGAAGGCGGATATTCCAACGCATTGACCGGAAAAGCGGTGATCTGAGCGGTCAAATGATTACGGCGCACATTTTGCTTGCAAATCCGCATTGCGGCTTCCGACCAATCCGCCAATGTCACCCTGCAGCCCGGTGCGTTGGCCGCCGCAGCAAGCCCCACACATCCGCTGCCGGCGCAAAGGTCCAGCACTCTCGCGCCTTCTCCGGCCTTTTGGGCCAGTGCAACAGCCCGGCCCGCAAGCTGTTCCGTATCCACGCGGGGCACCAAAACGTCCCGCGAAATATCCAAACGAAGCCCGTAAAAATCCCACTCCCCAATGATGTAGGCAACTGGCTCTCCTAAAATCCGCCGCTCCAGCAGTTCGCCCGCCCGCTGCTCCGCGTGCGCTGGAACATATAAGCACATGTCCCGAAAAAAACTTTCCTTGGTCTTCCCGGCGGCAAAGCAGATTAATTCCCGGGCTTCCAATGCCGCAGCGGTTACACCCGCCCGCAGCAGTTTCCTCCGGGCATTTAAATATAAATTGTTATATGTAATCGCCACAAGGCACCTCCGGTGACAGTTACAAATTTTCAGAAAGCCGTTTAAATCCTAAAATAATAGAAAAAAACAGATCTTCTCTTTTTTGAATGGAATCACCATGTATCGGCTCCCTTTTCTTCTGGAATCACCAATTTCAGCGAACGAATTCCCACTTCCATCATGCTGTCATCCGGCTCATTGGTGGTCCAGTTCTGGAGCCAAAGACCGGGGGCGGTTAAAATCTTGGTGAAAAGGTTGTCGTGCCGCCCTATATAACGGTTGATTTCATAACTAATCCCAACCACAACCGGAAGCAGAAGCAAACGGGTGAGAATCCGCACAAAGACATTGGACCACTGCAACAGCGAGAAGGCCAGAATTGAAATAATCATCACCACAAAAAGAAAGCTGGTGCCGCAGCGCGGGTGATGTTTCGGCTGGCGGCGGACGTTTTCCACCGTCAGATCCAGTCCGGCTTCATAACAAAAGATTGTTTTATGTTCCGCCCCATGATACGCAAACACGCGCCTCATATCCTTCATAAACGACATAATCCATAAATAAGCCAAAAAAATGAGAATGCGGAGCGCGCCTTCCGCCAGATTGCGCGCAATGGAGGACGTGAGAATATGGGAAAACAACCCCGCAACCACTGTGGGCAGCAAAATAAAAAGCCCAACGGAAAACACAATGCCCAAAAAAACCGCAAAGCCAATAAAAAACCGACCGGCGGCCTCGCTCCCAAGTTTCTTCTCCAGCCACATTTCAAATTTAGAGGGCTGTTCCTCCGCCTCTCCTTCTTCGCCTTCATACAAACTGGCCGAATAGGTGAGAGCCTGCATTCCTTTCACCATACTGTCTAAAAAATTAACTACGCCGCGAATCACCGGCCAGCCTAAAATGGGATGCCGTTCCTTGACAAGCTTCAGTTCATCCACTTTTTCCGTCAATCCTTCGGAGGTACGCACCACCACGGCCTGTTTTCCGGGACCGCGCATCATAATGCCTTCTATTAAAGCTTGTCCGCCGATGGTCGTGCGAAAACAGGCGTTCTTCTGCTGATCCTGGCTTCCTTGTTCCGTCATATTAGGACATCAGCCTCCTTGTTCATAAGTCTAAGTCAATGATATTTATTATGACAGAGTTCTGCGAAAAACGCAAGCAAATCCGCCTAAGGCTTCCCATCCCCCCCGGAAGGACTGCCAAAACTTCGCCTCAGTACCGCGCGCCCTTTCCGGCCCGGCGCTTAATTGAACGGCAGATAAATGGCCGCCTCGACGCCGCCGCCTTCCGCGTTTGAAATTTCCAGCCGACCGTTGTGGAGTCCCACAATTTCTTCGCAAACCGAAAGGCCGATGCCGTTGCCCCGCGCCTTGGAGCTTCCTTTATAAAACATATACTTCACATGCGGCAGTTCCTCTGGAGGAATGCCCGGTCCAAAATCCCGCACTGTGATGCGCACCTCATGTTCCAGCTTCTCAATGGAAACAATAATTTTCTTGCCGCTGCCGCCATGCTTTGCGGCATTATCCAGGAGGTTTGAAAAGACCTGATGTAAGCGGCTGGGGTCTGCGGACAGTTCTGGAATATCCTCTTCGCATTCCCGGTATTCCAGTAAAATGCCCTCCTTGCGAAAAAACTCCCGATAGGTAAATACCGCGTCTTCCAAAGCGGCTTTAATATCCACCGGCTCAATATTAAGGAAAAAGCGCCCGTCTTCAATTCTTGAAAATTCCAGCAGTTCTTCTACCAGTTTGGTAAGGCGTCGGGATTCGCTGACGATAATATTCAGCCCCTTTTGCATATCTTCCTGTTCCTGCACCTCGCCCGCCGCCAGCGTCTCCGCCCAGCCGCTGATGGCAGTCAGCGGCGTGCGCAGTTCATGGGAAACAGAGGAAATAAATTCTGACTTCATTTTTTCCGACTGGCTAATTTTCATGGACATATCATTGATGGTATCGCTCAATTCCCCAATCTCGTCATTAAATTTTTTTTCAATCTGCACGCCATAGCCGCCGGCGGCAATTCGCTTGGCAATTTGGGTCATTTCCGCCACCGGCTCCACAATGGACCGGATAAAATACAAATTAGAACTGTACACGATGGCGATGATCCCGATGCCAATGAGAATGGATATGCCGATAATGATAAAAATCTGCTGGTCCACCACTTTCAAACTGGTAACATACCGCAAAAGCCCCACGACCTGATCGCCCACAACAATGGGGCTGGAAACTGCCATAATCCGTTCTCCTGTGGAGGGGTCCGTCCCTCTCCACAGGCTGATGGTTCCGGCGGAAATCGCGTTGGAGATATCCCCCGTTCCAGGAGATGTACCGGCAGTCAACCCATAAGAGGAAAGCTGGATCAGCCCGTTGGCATTGATAAATTGAAGCTCCAGCTTATCCTTGTCAGTAAAAGTTTCCGTTAAATTTTCCGCATACTGGATATAGGCCGCGGAAGTTTGAATGTTTTTAAAAAAATTGGAGGCCGTCTGAGCCTTGGCAAGGAGTCCCGTACTCATGCTGGAATAAAAGTAACTGGCAAGGGCGGTGGAAATGCCCACTACGGCAAAGGTTACAATAAAAACAACAACGCTGATATTGTTGAACATCCAGCGCTTTCTCAACCCGTGCATTTTTGCCGGATTCAAGAAGCTGTTCGCCGGTTTGTCTTTGGAAAACCGCATTTTTAAAAACCCCATTTATAACCGTACCCCCATACCGTCGTAATATAAGAAGGATTGGTCGGGTCGTCCTCAATTTTAATACGCAGCCGCCGAATATTGACATCCACAATTTTCAGCTCGCCGAAATAATCCCTGCCCCAAACGGTGTCCAGGATTTCCTCCCGGGAAAGCGCTTTCCCGGGATTATCCATAAATGTTTTCATAATGGCGTATTCCACTTGCGTAAGCTTAATCCGTTTTCCGCCCTTTTCCAGCGTCCGGTTCCTGGTATTGAGCAAAAACGGATCCTGTCGCAATTCGCCGGTTTCTTCTTCCTCCCCGCCTCCGGTACGCCGGTAAAGGGCGTCGATCCGCGCGGTCAATTCCGCCGGGGAAAACGGTTTTGTCACATAGTCGTCGGCGCCTGTCATCAGTCCGGTTACTTTATCCATTTCCTGTGTGCGGGCAGTCAGCATAATAATACCGATTTTCGGATTGCCTGCGCGGATGCGGCGGCAAACCTCAAAGCCATCCATATCAGGCAGCATAATATCCAAGAGCGCCACCCGAATGCCTGGATGTAAACGCAATTGATTGAGTGCTTCCTCTCCCGTCTCGGCTTCCACCGCTTCATATCCCGCACGCTTTAAATTAATCACCACAAAGCTGCGAATACTAGCTTCATCCTCCAATACAAGTACCTTTTTCATGCTATCCTCCCCCTTCAGAACTCCATGCGAAGCCTAACCTTCATTCCAGTCAACCGAAATAAGATGGAACTGCTTGAGCAGCGCCTCTTTCCCAATCATATACGTTTTATTCGCTTGATTTGCCGCAAACTCCCCGGTATAAATGGCGTCGGTGCCATCCGCATCCCTCATCAAAACAAACCGGTTTCCCAGTTTGGAGCGCTCTTCCCGGTTGGCTCCCGTCAACTTGCTGATGGTCAGAAACGGAATCGGCGCGGAATTTTCACCGGTCCGCTGGGAAAATACAATGGACCGTTCGCCTGAAATCGAATCCGATCGGGAAACGGTAATATTCTCCACCCATTTTTCCGGCAGAATCAGATACCATCCGTCGGAATAATTGTGGTAAGTGGTCAAAGCCCGGGTATATGTTCCGTTCAAAGCATATTGCACCCAGTGAATCATCCAATAATTATCGGAACCGGTGGGTTTATAGGCAGGCAGCTTCACCGGCAGCGGAACTTCCACAATGCCATCTTTATTGATATCGGTACAGAACACGGAATAGTACCGTACTGTATGGGCGCTGACTCCCGTTGCGGAATCTCGCGTAATGTTTTCCATCCGCCCGTTCCTGCATGCAAAAATGTCGGTCACAATTTCTCCTCCAGCACACTGGCTTTCCACAAATAAGGCGGGAATAAAATTCACCAGCTTTCCGGCCTTAATATTCGTGATCTCATCAATTCCATTTGAAAGTTGCACCGAATCGGTCTGTACAAGATCCTTCCCGTCATAATCAAAATAATCCGCATGGCACCCCATATCGCCTTTATCCGCATGGAACACGATAATTTCTTCCCGATTATCCTGATCCATATCACAAACGGCAAATTTTGTATAACTTTCCTGCATCATCTGGGAAACGGAAAAATTCTTGATATCATAGACCGTCATAGACTGCACTTTTGTGCTCATTTGCCAGCACACAATAATTTCGCTCCAATTATCGCCGGTTAGCTGGGTGTAGGTAATGCTGTTGATGGCAACGCCATCCCCTTCAATAATCGCCGCGATCTCATATCCTTCTTCTTTCTGCTGATAAATGTAGATTCTCAGCGGTTGTTGGCTGGTTGTATCCCGAAAAAAGGCCACAGCTTCCTTTACGCCGTCGCCGTTTAAGTCCACCATCTGCACCGTTTGCGTGTTGTTCCCCGCCTGAGGCGCCGCATATTCCGCACCGTTTTTTATCACTTCATCCAGTTGAGCCTGCAATTTTAAATAATCATCCGGCGCTTGCGGGAGGCAATACAGCTCGTCACCGGATTTGAAAGAACAGCCGGCCGCCAGGAGAAACAGAAGAATGAACGTCATAAGCATCGCCATCTTCCTTCCCAAATTCGGTCACACTCCTTTCTCCCAGGGTTTAAAGCCCTGATTTGCTTATTTTATCACACTTTAACCGGAATGTGTATTCTTTTTCCCAAAACCAAACCGGCAGCAAAGGAGATCGGCGGCCGCCGGTTCATGCAGGAAAAATTGCAAAAAGCGGCGCATTCTATATTATAGACGTGGCTCCGCCCAAAAAGTTCCGGCTGGTGGCAGGCGTTTACAGCCTGTATCCCAAGCCTGCAGGACTTTACGATTTAAAAATATTCCGCGAATCCACCCGGAAAGCCAAAAACATCCTGGCGCAAGGTTTTAGTGTCCAATTAAAATCTGCGCCTCAAGGCGCGCGATATCGCGCGCCTTGAGGCGTTGTCAAAAAACATTGTCCTGCAAAGTCTGCAAAAAAGCCATGCAGAGCTGACCCGTGCGCACGGCAGAAATAAGATTTAGCCTAACGTTCTTATTCGCTTCCAGCGCCAAGGTCAAAGGCTTTTTGCCGGAAGGAATCAGGCTTCTTTTTCCGCGTCATAAGCCACGTTCCGCTGGGGCTGCTGAGCCGCGGCGGCGGAAGCCGTCCGAAATTTTGTCCGGGAACGTTTGATCTCATCATATGCCGCGGCTATCGCTTCTTCGGTACGCCGAAGCGTATCCTCGCAATATTCGTTAGCCACCTGCCGTAGCTCCCGGGCGCGTTCTTCCGCGCCGCAAACGATCTCCTGGCCCTTCTGCCGCGCCACCAGAAGCGTACTGTCTTGCGCCACCAGTTGACGCGCCTGTTCTTCCGCTTGGCGCTTGATCTGATCGGCTTCCCGCTTTGCGCTTGCAATG
>JAQVYO010000018.1 GCA_028708585.1 Oscillospiraceae bacterium | reverse complement strand
AGGCGTTTTTATCATCCGGTTTCATCCCAAAAGGAGGCTGCAAAATGGAAACAAAAGAACTTCTGCGCCATATAGATCATACGCTGCTGCGCCAGACGGCGACTTGGGAAGACATTCGGGAACTGTGCAGCGACGCCATAAGGTTTGAAACGGCTTCCGTGTGTATTCCGCCTTCTTTTGTCCGGCGCGCGCGGGATTATGTGGCCGGCAAGATGAAAATCTGTACCGTGGTCGGGTTTCCCAACGGCTATGCCACCGCCGCCGTGAAAGCCTTTGAAACGGCGGACGCGGTGGAAAACGGAGCGGATGAACTGGATATGGTGATTCATCTGGGCTTGGTCAAAGAGGGGAAAGACGAAGCGGTGCTGGAGGAGCTGCGGGCGGTGCGGAAAGCCTGCCCTGGAAAAATCTTAAAAGTAATTGTGGAAACCTGCTTTCTGAGCCGGGAAGAAAAGATACGGATGTGCCGTCTAGTTTCAGAGTCCGGCGCGGATTATATCAAAACATCCACCGGGTTTGCCGGCGGAGGCGCCACGACGGAAGATGTAGCGCTGTTCCGAACTTGCCTGCCGCCGGGCGTTCGCATCAAAGCCGCCGGCGGAATTCGTACTTTGGAGGATGCGGAAACAATGCTTCAAGCCGGGGCGGACCGGCTGGGCAGCAGCGCCATTGTGCAGTTGGCGAAGGAAAAAGCGCAAGCGAAGCGTGGCTGAGCATGTTGTCTCCCCCAACCGACAAACCGCCAGCTGCCGGGCGATTTCCGGGAATCAATGTCAGAAAGCAGGAGGAAAACTTTGGTCTCTGCAGGAAGGCGGAGCTACTCAGATGCTTGCTTACGTTTTTTAATCTGGATAAAATAGGAAATAAAATTGGAAAAGTGACAAAAACCATCTGGCCATTTTTTTCTGCCTGTGATATGATTTGGTTAAAAAGAAAATGGAGCAGAACCACCGGGTTTGGCACGTTGCCGGACAAGCCTGATCCTGGCAGGTGAGCCGAAAAGGAGGAATTCAAGCTGAAAAGGAGGAATTCAATGGGTCAATATTATAAACCGCACCGGGGCCGTTCCCGCTTTCAGACTTTTTTGCGTGTTTTTCTGATCATTCTGATTGTGGTGCTGCTGCTGGCAATTGCGGCGTTTCTATATTTGAAAAGGTACATGGTCTACGGAGCGGACGGCAGCGCGCACTTGGAGCTTCCGGTGGGCGTGCAGGAGTCCGTTTCTCCCTCCCCTGTGCTGCAGTCTCCCTCCGTGGTAATCGAACCTTCCCCGTCGCCCTCGCCTTCCCCTTCGGTTTCTTCCGGCGAACCGACTTATGCAAAACTGTACGCCCCATCGGAGCTGACGAAAAGCGCCGTCAGCCGGGCGGTAACGGCAAAAGAGAACGCCGTTGTGATCGATGTTAAGACGATAAATGGCAAGCTGGCCTATTCTTCCGATCAGGAACTGGCTCCTAAAACCAGCGCATCGGGCACCGATTTGAAAACGATCCTTGCCGATCTCAAGGAACAGGGACTGTACTGTGCGGCACGTATTTCCTGCTTTCGGGATAATACGCTTTCTAAAACCGATTTTTCTTATTCTTTGGTTACGTCGGAAAACAGCCGCTGGCTGGATTCCGACCGATATGGATGGATCAACCCCTATTCTCAGGATGTGCAGGATTATATTACCGGTATTGCAAAGGAGCTGGCGCAGATGGGATTCAATGAGATCATTCTGGATCACTGCGGCTTTCCAGACAGCGGGCGGATCAGCCGAATTGTATATGGGTCGGATGCCGGAATCCCATTTTCTCAGACCATTGAGCATTTTTGCAGGCAGACGAAGGAGGCTGTGTCTCCTTATAACGTGGCCTTGTCGGTGGTGACTGATAAAACCACCCTCCAGGATGGAGAAAACAAAGAAACCGGGCAGACGAGAGAGATGCTTCAAAACTATGCGGACCGCGTTTATGTTTCCGCTGCGGCGTCCCAGAGGGATACTTTGGCGCAGGATATCAGCGGCGGAACCGCCGGTGAACAGAATGCAGAATGGAAACTGGTTTCCATTCTATCCAGTTCGCCTTCCGAAAAGAGCTTTAGTTATATGGTAAAATAATGAAGCCAGGGTGGCTGAAAAAGGAGGCGTTTTATGCCCGAGATCAAAAAAACGGAAAAGAACGTGCCAAGCTATGCGGGCAAGCTGCGCAGTCATATGGTGCAAATTCCCGTGTGCATTAGCGAGGCATCCGGTATCCGGGTGTTTGGCCGGCGCATTAAATCTTTGGCTTTCACCACGGATGTGGCCATTATCCGCAATATCAACGCAGACGCCATCATTGCGGTGTATCCGTTTACCCCCCAGTCTGCCATTATAAGAGCTGTGCTGCTGGCGGCGGATATGCCGGTCTTTGCCGGAGTGGGGGGAGGCGTGACCCGCGGATCCCGTGTGGTGAGCCTTGCCACCGACGCGGAGCTGGAAGGCGCCTTTGGCGTTGTGATCAATTCTCCCACCGAAAATGAAACCATTCTCCAGCTGAAAGAACAGCTGGAGATTCCCATAGTTGTTACGGTGGTTTCCGAAACGGAAAATATTGAGGCGCGGCTGGAAGCGGGCGCGGATATTCTCAACATCTCCGGGGCGGGCAGAACACCGGAAATTGTACGCTCCGTTCGGGCCAAGTTTCCGAGCGTTCCCATTATTGCCACAGGCGGGCCTACGGAAGCCTCCATGCTGGAGACCATCCGGGCGGGCGCCAATGCCATTACATATACGCCTCCTTCCAACGGGGATCTTTTCGCCGTTTCTATGGAAACATACAGAAAAAAGATGGAAGATCGTTCCCGGCGGACGGAGCCTGAAGAAGAAACGAAAAAATAGGAGAACCGATCTTAAAAATAAAAAAACCGGTTTCCTGCCGCGGCAGGGGACCGGTTTTTGCTTTGTATTAAAAGATGCTGGCAAAGCATACAACCTGCTCCGCAAGATCCGCCCGGTAATCCGGATGGCCGGGGAGAAGGCTGCTGATGACAACGCCGTCGCTGCCTTCTTTGGCGGTGGAATGGACCATGCGTCCGCCGCCCAGGTACATGGCCATATGACCGGGAAAGAAGATCAGATCGCCGGGTTTTGCCTGCCGGGGGGGGATCTGGTGCAGAGGAAAGCCCGGAACCAGTTTTGCATCCCGGTAAATGACGAATCCGTTTAACAGGTAGGACATGGAGCAAAGGCCGGAACAGTCGATTCCTAAAGGGGTTTTACCGCCCCAGCGGTATTGGACGCCTAGGTAACCAAGCGCGGTTCGGACCACGTCCTGCCGGAAGGATTCTTCCTCCTCTTGGCAAAATGCGGCGGGCGGCTGCAGGCAGCTGTCTTTTATGTATCCTTCCCGCCCGTCACAAAGAGAGATTTTACGCCATCCGTCCATGCATTGCCTGCCGCTGGGGTAAACCAGTGCGCCTCGAGTCAGGGAAAGAAGGCGGCGGCTTTTGAGATCCGGATGAATGAGAAGATCGCAGTAGGGTCTGCAAACCACTTTTTTGGGAAGCTTGTTCCACAGACAGGCGACGTTTCCCAGCTGCAGGGCTTGGAGGGGAAGGTATCCTTCATACCGGTACCATGTGCGGACTTTGCACCATCGGGATGAAACGGTTTCCAGAATCTCCACCTGCATTCCATGCAGCACTTCATCGGTCCGCTGGCTGGAAGCATCCGGAAATTTCTTTAAAGCCGCAATGGCTGGTTTGACGACTGCCAAAGACATGGTGTTCCTCCTTTGTTCCGGCGCCTTGCCTGCTTATGTAAGGCCTGCGTAAAAGAACGGTAGATATTCTCCATTTTATGCAAATGCCTATGGCGTTTTCAAGGGAAACACCGGTGGGGAGAGAGAAAAATATTCGTGCTGGCGCGCACTGGTTTCCAAGCGGCTATTCAAGGCCGGGCACAAGGGACAATCGGGGCGCTTTGGCAGTTGCTTCCATCGTAAGAACGGCGCCCAGGGGAAGAGCGGCAGTGGGTCTTGTGTGCCCACAGGCAAATCCCGCAAGGACGGGCTTCCCGACGGGCGCCAGCAGTTCCCGGAAGATTTCATCCAGGGACAGGTCCAGTTCCGGATGTTCTGGGGCGCAGCCCGAAAAGGATCCCAATAAAATCCCCGCGCAGTCTGAAAATTTTCCTGCATTGCGCAGCTGGGTCAGCATTGCGTCGATCCGGTAGAGCGGTTCCCCCACGTCTTCAAGAAATAAAATTTTGCCTCTGGTATCGATTTCCCACGGCGTTCCCAGGGAATCAGCCAGCAGGGAAAGATTTCCCCCGCAAAGAGGAGCGGCGGCAAATCCGTCCGCTAGGACACGGAGGGGATAGCCCCGGGGGTTGTTCAGCGGGCCTATAAGCGTTCCAAACATGGCTCTGCACAGATGATCCATGGTATATGGGTCCAAGGGCCTGTAGTATTCTGTTGCGGGCATAACGGTGTGGTAGGTGATAAACCCGCCCAGTTGGTTGAAAGCAATGTGCAGCGCAGTGCAGTCGCTGTAGCCGCCAAAATATTTTGGAACCTGCCGTATGGTATTAAAGTCCAGCAAGGGGAGAATGCGGTTTGCGCCGTATCCTCCCCGGAGAGGAAGAATACCGTCGATGGAAGGGTCTAAAAATGCCCGGTTCAGATCGTCGGCCCGCAGCGCGTCCAGCCCTGCCAGATATCCGTGACGCGCGCGGCAGCTGGGATAAACCACCGGCTGAAGCCCCAAGGCGCACAGAGCCTCCAGGGAAGGGGCCAGGCGTTCCTCCGGAACTGCGCCCGAGGGGCAGAGGAGCGCGACCCGCGCGCCGGGGAATAATGGCTTTGGCAAGATCATTTGAAACACCTCCAGGTCAAAGCCGATGGATGTTTATGAGGATGGCTTTCCTCTTTTCAGGCGATTTCCATCCGCTGATTTTGGGCCTTTTTATTTTTAACCAATTCGGGAAAGCTTTTTTAGGATCCGCTCCAGCGGGAACAAGGGGTCTTTGTGATGCCCAGGCCGGGCGCGTCCGTGAGCAGAATTTTTCCGGGAGAAAAGATGGCCCCCCCCTCAAAAGGATCTGTCCTGCACAGCAGGGGGCCGTCCAAATCGGTCCAGGCAAAAACGGACTTGGCGGCAGCCAGATGGGCGGCGGCGGAGACGGCGATTTTGCTTTCCAGCATGCAACCCATCATACACGGGGCTCCGTGGGCGGCGGCGGTTTCGCAGAGCGTTAAGGCGCTGTGGATGCCGCCTGTTTTCATCAACTTGATGTTGATGGCGTCGGCGGCGTTCCTCTCCAGCACCTTCTGAGCGTCCAGAAGGGAAAAGACGCTTTCATCCGCCAAGACAGGGGTGTTCACCTGACGGGTGACCATCTGCATCCCCATAAGGTTCCGGGCGTCCACAGGCTGTTCCACAAGCTCCACATGCAGTCCCATCTGCTCCATGGCGGAGACGGTAAGAATGGCTTCCCAGGGCGTCCATCCCTGATTGGCATCTACCCAAAGGCGGATCTGGGGGCCGACCGCTTCCCGGACGGCGGAAACCCGCCGGATGTCCATGTTTCCCCCGCGCCCCAGTTTGAGTTTTAAAATCCGGCAGCCTTTCCGGATGGCGTTTAGGCTGTCTTCTGCCATTTGATCAGGGGTATCCAAAGAAATGGTCAGGCTGGTTTCCAGTTCCCGGCGGTTTCCGCCCAGAAGCGCGTAAAGCGGCTTTCCCAGATGTTTTCCATACAGGTCGTAAAGAGCAATATCCACCGCCGCTTTCGCGGAATGGTTTTTGGGGACACAACTGCTCAGCCGGGAAAATACGTCTTCCAAATTGGAAAGGTCCATGTCGAGGAGAGCCGGACGAATAAAAGAATGTATGGCGGAAAGAATGGAATCTTTTGTCTCTCCGGTGATGGCGGCGGTGGGCGGCGCTTCCCCATAGCCGGTTTCTCCCGTTGTGGATTGTACGCGCACCACAACGGAGGAGAGCCGTTTTACCGTGCGCAGTGCCGTGTGAAAGGGGCGCAGCAAGGGAAGGCTGAGCTCTCCCGTTTGAATATCTTGAATTTTCATCTCTCTTGCATCACCTTTTTGCCGTAGCTGAACGCAGCGGCCCTGGCCGGGGAAGCCGCGCTTTGCCGCAGAATGCGGCGATATTTTTACTATATGCGCCGAAAGCTTGTTCCAGTCGTGAATTTTGCGGGAGCGGGAGGACCATCGCCATAGAGTTAAAAGCCCCCGCTGTAAAACAGGAATGGATTTGTCAACGGGAATTTTTATGATATACTAAAAACATACTTTTTTCGACAGTTTGAGTTACGGAGGATCTGAAATGGCCGTAGAAATTGGCAGAGTTACAATTAGGAACCAGCTGGCCCTGGCTCCCATGGCGGGGGTGACCGATGTTGCGTTTCGCACCATTTGCCGGGAATTGGGGGCGGGGCTTACCTGCACGGAAATGGTCAGCGCCAAAGCGCTTTGCTACGGAGATAAAAAAACCGCCGTGCTTTTAAGGCTGGGCGAAACGGAGCATCCCGCGGCCGTTCAAATTTTCGGCAGCGATCCTTCCTGTATGGAAGAAGCCGCGTCCATTGCGGTTTCGCTTTCCGGAGCGGATATCATCGACATCAATATGGGCTGCCCGGTTCCCAAGATTGTGTCTTCCGGGGACGGCAGCGCCCTAATGCGGGATCTGGACAAAGCAGGGCGGATTGTTGAGGCTGTGGTGCGCGGCGCGGGGGGCGTTCCTGTAACGGTGAAGACCCGAAAAGGATGGGACAGGGGCAGCGCCAATGTGGTGGAGCTGGCCAAAGCGGTGGAAGCCGCCGGAGCGTCGGCTATCGGCGTCCACGGGCGGACCCGGGTGCAGATGTATTCCGGCCGGGCGGACTGGGACTGCATCCGCGCGGTGAAAGAGGCCGTTTCCATTCCGGTGATCGCCAACGGGGATGTTTTTTCCGCCAGGGAAGCGGTCCACATCTTAAACTATACCGGGGCGGATATGGCGATGATCGGCCGGGGCGTGTTCGGAAACCCCTGGATTTTTCAGCAGGCAGCGGCCCTTTTGGATGGAAAGCCGGAGCCGCTTCTTCCGCCCCTGCGGGAACGGATGGATACCGCTGTGCGCCAGATTGAACTGGCGGCCGCCGGTAAAGGGGAAAAGCTTGCCTGTCTGGAAGCGCGGCGGCACCTGGCCTGGTATTTAAAGGGCGTGCCTTATTCCGGATATTTAAAAAAAGACATTGTTGCGGTTTCTTCCCTGCAGGATATCTACCGGATTACGGAGCGGATCAAACGAGAACTGAGGTGAGGCGGTTTGGAACAGGAACGGGAATTGGTGATCCGTGCGAAAGAGGGCGATCAAAAGGCGTTTGAAGCGCTGGTTCTTGCCCATGAGCGCTTGGTCTACAATCTGGCGCTGCACATGACGAGGCATCCGGAGGATGCCCGGGATGTGGCGCAGGAAGCCTTTTTCGTTGCGTTTAAGCGAATATCCACCTTTAAAATGGAGAGCAGCTTTTCCACATGGCTGTACCGGCTTGCCTCTAATGTCTGCATTGATTTTCTGCGCCGCGAAAAACGAAGGAAAAGCTCCCATGTCTCCATGGAGGAGAAAAACGGGCGGATTCTGGATCTGCCGGATACCAATCAGAGTCCCCAGGAACGGATGGAAAACCGGGAGCTGCTTTGCGCGGTGGAGCAGGGTATGCGGAAATTGTCCCAGGACCATCGGGAAATTTTGGTGCTCCGTGAGATCGGAGGATTGTCTTATGAAGAAATCGGCGCGGTGCTGCAGCTGGAACCGGGCACGGTGAAGTCCCGCCTTGCCAGGGCACGTTTGCATCTCCGGGAGATCCTGATTCGGGAGGGGAACTTTCCAGACCGCGCGGCGTCTAAAAAAACAGGAAAGGAGGAACCTGTATGAATGACTGCTCATGGTATGGGGAGCAAATCAGCGCGTATTTGGACGGAATGCTGACCCGGGAAGAGGAAAGGGCGCTGCAAGCGCACCTCGCAGATTGCCCGGAGTGCAGCGCGCTGTTGGATGAGCTGCGAGAGCTGTCCGAAGCGGTTGCGTCTCTTCAGCGGGAACCTCCGCCGGATTTCGCGGAAAAGGCGGTAGCCCGGGCTGCCGCCGCCCGCAGGATAAAATCCATGATCCGGTCTATAACCGCTATGGCTGCCATGTTTTGTGTGGTGCTGCTGGGGGTGGGAAGCATCTTTCTTTTCCGGGAAAGCCCGGCGGATGGAAGGCCCGTGGCGTCCAACGCGCCCTCTGCCAGTGCCTATGCCGCGCCGGCGGAGCCGGTTTCTTCCCCTTCGTCCCAAGCGAAATGCAGGACCTTTGCGAAGGATAAAAGCGCCTCCCGGGAGAAAAACGCCGCGGCAAAAGAATCGAATCCCTCCGGCGAACAGAATGCGGAAAGTTCATCCGGCTCTGTCTCCGAGACGGATGAGCCGCAGGAAACCGCTTTCCGGGAAACAGAGGCCGCCCCCGGCCCGGGGAACGGGATCTCCACTGCCGGCGCAAAAAGGCCCACCGTGAACAGACCTTTGGAAACGGAAACCGCCATTTCCAGCAGTCCCTGCGCCGGCTCCTCTCAAGCCTCTCAATGGAAGGGCGGGCCTTACTTTGCGGTTTTAACGGCACGTTCCGCGGCTGCTCCGCCGGAAAGCAGCCCAAACGCCACTTATTTAATTTTAAACAAAGAGGAATTTAACGCGTTTTTGGCTTCCTGGGAGGCCAAAGGAGTCCAATATACCCTGGATACCACAGGGGAAAACATAGATTCAAACGCCCAAACAGGACTTGTTTTGTTTCACGCCAGCAACTGAGAATTTGGCGGCGGGCCGTGCCTTTCGCTTAGCAAGATCTCTCAGAATATTTTTCAGAAACTGCCGGGGATTGTCACAAGCCGCCATTTCCCGGGGAATTGCCTCGAAACAAGGGAGGGGAGAAAGGGCTTGCTGGCTTTTGATGAAGCGTTTTATTTTTACGAAGGGTCTGCCTTTGCGCGATTTGCGCGGGTCAGGCCCTTTTTGCATGGCAAAGAAAAAAGGGCGGTTTAAATGCTGGAATAATTGACCAAACTAAAAATATAATACAAAAGGAAGGAAGAGCCGTATGCCTACAGCCGTCAAATTGATTTTTTGGAAGAAGGTGAAAAATATCGAAGAGATAGAACGCAGGGAATTGGTGGAAGAAATCGAACGGACGAAACAATACCTGCATCAGGCGCATTTGAGTTTTAACAATGTATGTGATTCGGATCTGATCGAATCCTGCGTCTTTGAAATCAATGCCTTGCAGGCTCGTTATAACTTTCTTCTCCGTACACTGAAAGAAACGGCCAGGAAATGAGAGCCGGGCAAGGGAAGACCCCTGTCGCCCGGCTCTCCCAAAAAAACGAAATGGTTACATAAATGAGGTTGGTTGTATGAATCTTTTGGTTGACAGCTTGCCCTATGTTCTGGGGGGACTTGTCCTTTTGGGGATTCTGATTTTGCTGCGGAAACCCCTGCGCTGGCTATATAAGCTGGCAGCCCGGACGCTTTTGGGTTTGGGTGCTCTGGCTTTGTTTTCCCAAGCAGGGAGCATAATCGGTGTCTCGCTGGGGGTCAACCTCATAAACGCCTTTGCGCTGGGGCTTCTGGGGGCGCCGGGTTTTGCCCTGCTGCTGATGCTGAAATGGACCTTTTTACACTGAAACGCCGTATTAGAATAGGCGCTTTCTCCTGATTTTACGGCAAAGGGCGCCGCCTTTTTTCTTTCGGCGCCCAGCCGGTTAGGGGCAGGCGCTGTATGGAACCGAAAATGCGCGCCCGAAGACCGGGATACCGCTCTTCCCAATTGGACAGAAGCTCTTTGACCTCTTGCCGTTTGGTATAGCCGTTTGCGGGACACGGATTGCGCACAACTGGAAGCGCCAGCCGTTTTGCCGCCGCCTGGATCGTGGGTTCTCCCACATAAAGCAGGGGGCGGATCTGGGTGATTCCGCTGCGGCTTAAATATGTCACTGGCTGAAAACAAGAAAGCCTCCCTTCAAACAAAAGGGAAAGAAGGAAGGTTTCCACCGCGTCGTCATAATGATGGCCCAGCGCGATTTTTTGAATACCCCGTTCCCCAAGCACCCGGCTGAGCGCCCCCCGGCGCAGCTTGGCGCAGAGGGAACAGGGGTTTTTTTCGTGCCGTTCCTCAAACAAAAGATGGTAAATGTGCGTCGGAATTATGAAATGGGGAACGTCCAGCGTTTTGCAGAATTCCGAAAGAGGGGAAAAGTCCATTCCGGGAATGCCCATATCCAAAGTGATAGCGTTTAGCGTATAGGGAATGGGAAAATACCGCCGGAGTTCGGCAAGCGCGCAAAGGAGCGTGAGGGAATCTTTTCCGCCGGACAGAGCGACTGCAATGGTATCACCCGGAGCGACCATGTCATAATCTTCTAAGCAGCGGCGGACACAGCCGGAAATGTGCTGCACCGTAATCAAGTCCTTTCTTTTTGAAAATAAAAATGAAATTAAGGATATAAGAGCATATAGGAGAAAAAAGAAGATTTTAAAAGGTGTAAAGGAGATAAATAAAAATTTTCTTTCAGAACTGTTGACAGGGATATTCCATTGTGCTATAACTATAAGGCGTCGTGAATTGCAGGGCGATTGCGGCAATGGATGTGCAGCTGATGGTCAATGGCGGGGTGATTGAGCGGTCAGAGAACATATGCCGCCGGGAAACAATCGTATTCTAAACTGCATCACCTATCGTGTAAAGAAGAAAATGAATGAAATCATAGATTTTGGAGGGGAAAGAATGTCCACATTTATGGCAAACAGGAATACCATTGAACGCAAATGGTATATCCTTGACGCGGCGGGAAAGCCGCTGGGCAAGACTGCTGCCACCGCGGCCGTTCTCCTGCGCGGGAAGCATAAGCCTGAATATACGCCTCACGCCGATTGCGGCGATTTTGTCATTGTTCTCAATGCGGAGCGCGCGGTGCTTACCGGGAAGAAACTGGAGCAAAAGTACTATCGTACTCATTCCGGCTATGCCGGAGGCCTGAAAGAAATCAAATACCGTCTTTTGATGCAGGACAAGCCAGAGCTTGCCATGCGTTTGGCGGTGCGGGGGATGTTGCCCCGGAATACGGTGACCAGCAATTCCCTGGGCCGTTTGAGAATTTACCGCGGAAAAACGCACAATCACGCCGCACAGAAGCCTGAGCTTTGGCCGGCGGAATAAGGAGGGAAAATGAATGTATAAGAGCAAGAAGCCTTATCTGTATGGTACCGGCAGACGGAAATCCTCTGTGGCGAGGGTCCATCTTTTCCCAGGCGGAACTGGGTCGATTACCATCAACGGCCGTGATATTGACGACTATTTTGGACTTGATACTTTAAAGCTCATTACCCGCCAGCCGCTGGTGGCAACGGATACCATGGGAAAAATGGACGTGGTTGCCACCGTATCCGGCGGAGGCGTGACTGGTCAGGCCGGCGCTCTGCGTCATGGCATTGCCAGAGCCCTCTTGCTGGCGGACGATTCCTATCGCGGCATTCTGAAAAAGGCCGGGCTTTTGACCCGCGATCCGCGTATGAAGGAACGGAAGAAATACGGCCTCAAAGCCGCCCGCCGCGCACCCCAGTTCTCCAAGAGATAATTTGGATTGCAATTGTAAAAAAGAGCCATGGAACAGTGGCTCTTTTTTCTATTCTATCTTTCTTTGGCAAAAAACCGGATTTGAGAGGATATTATCTTCCCGGCTGACCGCATAGGTGTTGCGGCTTGGATGCTGATTTGTTACAATAAAGCTGGAAGATGCGGCAGGCGGAGAGGATACACGATGCGATGTTGAAACGGAAAAGCTGGCGGGACCTCCCGGTGTACAGCCGCGAAGGATTGGACGGTATGGCAGACTTTCCGGGAATAAACGGAAGGGTTGGCGGGAGAAGGATGCGGGATATAATGTTGGAGGTTGGAACATGAGTTTTTCTGGTTTTCATACAGCCTGTGCCGTGTGCGGGAATGAGGTTTGGCTCGGCCGTCATCGGCTGTCGGATAAAAAATGGATTTGTTCTGCCTGCCATAAGAAATGCCAGTATGGGGCGGATACCGTGATAACCGGCATTTCTGAGGAGGAAGCGAAAAAGGCGGTTTCATTTGCGGAAGAGCAGGAGGCTAAAGCGGCCTCGTTTTCCCCCAACAGAAAAATCGGAACATTAATGGAACTCAGTGAAGAAGATCGGAAGTGGCTGATTTATACGGGGGTATACGGCAGGCGCAGCAACCCTGTGGTGTTCGGGTATGAGGATTTGATGGGGTTTGTGCTCCTGGAGGATAGACTGGCCATTGCCGGGGGTGGCATTGGCCAGTCTGCGGTTAGCAGGCAAAGCGAGGATGGAAAGGAGATCAAAGACGGCGGAATTTGCACCTCGCTCAAACTACAGATCCGTGTCAACGACAAAAACCGTCCTGCCGTGTATATCAGCTTCATTTCCGCTCCCAGCATAAAAGGAACGAGGGTCTGCAAAAAGATTTATCAGGATGCCAAGGAGTGCTGTGAAGCCCTTCAGATGATTTGCAGCGGAAGAGAGAAGGAGCCGGGAAGTGATTCCAAATCTCAGGAAACGGTTGTTTCCGTGGCGGAAGAACTCTGGAAACTGAAAAAGCTGATGGATTCCGGCGTTCTCACCAAAGAAGAGTTTGAGGCAAAGAAAAAGCAGCTGTTGGGTTTGTAACTGCGGATTTGTCTGTGAACAAATCCGGGGCGGCTCTTCCGGATAGAACCTCAAATTTTTATGAAAACCGGAAGGGGCTGCCTTTTGCAAGGCGGCCCCTTTTCAGCCTGTCAAAAACCTTGATTCTGCAAAAAGCCCTCTCTCCGGCTCGGCCGCCGTTGGCGGTCGGATCGTGTGTGGAGATTTTTTCTAATATCGAGGCTTGAAAAGAAGAAAAGACTGCTTTCCAAAGGATTAATTGACTTTAAATAAGGTCTGGTTACTAGTGGAGGAAGCAGTATAAAGATACAGCACGATATCCGGTTTGGTTTCCAAGATGTATTGGGTCAGGGAGCCGGTAAAATAGCGCAGATCCAGCGTTTCCAGTTTGCTGCAGGCCAAGGAAAGAAACGGGGTGATGGCGCCGGCGAAAGAATCCCGCACCATTAGAATTTTCGGTCCGCCAGCATTATCGTTGTTCACGATCCTGCCAAGCGCGTAATCGCCTCCGGCATACATGGTATAAGGGTTCCCGCCGAAATAGTCTTTTTCCTTTACCCGTTCCCGGAAGATGACGGTGTTGAGATAGTCCCCCGCACGGTGGATGCCATGGGAGGCAACGTCATAGACCAGACTAGTTTTGAACCGCGGAGCAATGAGGCTGATGTCGTCTGTCCCGGCGTACAGGGTTCCCACCCGTTTGCCTTGACTGCCTAGAAAATAATTGTGATAGCTGAGCACCGAGTAATTTTCAAAATCGGTAACGGCGGACGGGATGGAAAAGCCATATTGGGTGCGCAAAGTGCCGCAAATGGTCTGAAAGGCGGTAAATGCGGCTTCCGGCTTCCAGTGGTGATCGGTGACAAAAAAATTGGCGCCGTAGTTTGCCTGAGAAAAGCTGCCGCGCAGGTCCAGGGCGGGAACCGACTGGGCCTTCAGCTTTTGCAAAAGCGCGTCTGCCTGCGCGTTGCCGTATTCATAGATCCCTGTAGGAAGCACCTTGGCCCCTTCCTGGATTTTTTCCGGGGCGTTGATATAGAGAAGCGGAATATTGGATTTGGCCAGAGTTTGATGAAGACGGCTCAGGGATGCCGCGGCGCCGGTCATGTCTTGTTCCGAAGCGCCCTTGGCGATCAATTGAAGGGTCCCATTTGAAAGGCGCACGACTATGTTTTCCGGGTCGTAATCATCAATGACACGTTTGGATAAAAGGCGCTGAACACCGCCAAACAGTTCGATAAATCCGTGAGAGCGGTCGGCGCTGTCATTCACGGCCGATTCTGTTTTACTGATGCAAAGGGAAGCCTTCTCCCAAATAGTTGGGTTTTCCGACCGGTTTTTTTGATAGAAATGGAGAACCTCTCCGGATATGGAATTAAAATCCCGCAGCAGGTAGAAAAACATCCCAAAAATAAAAAGAAGGAACAATGCTGCGGCTGCAAAGCGTTTTTTTTCTTTCACGGTGTGCAGACTCCTCCTTAAAAGTTAAAATAAATAAAGGGGTTGTAAGTCCCTTTGATGATATAGGCCACGGAAACGGCTAATATGGCCGTCGTAACGATAGAATACCCTGTGTCCAGCAGCAGGGATTTTTGAGGAAGCCGTCTCCCCAGGACCCGGAACAGGGGAGTGGAGCACAGAACGCCGGCCAGAAGGAAGTATTTAAATTCGTTGAGATACAAGGTGGTGGCCGCACTCCAGAAGGAACCGCCCCAAAGGCCGATCATGGAGCCAAGATAATGAAACGCGGCGGTTAAATTGTCCGCCCGGAAAAAGACAAATCCGATGCAAAAATAGGTTACCGTGTAAAAAATGCCAAAGCCTTTGTGTCGGTCTAAAAACGCTCCGAAGGGGGTGAGCTTTTCAAAAAACAGCGCCACAAAGAAGGAAAGGCCCCAGAGAATAAAGGTCCAGTTGGCCCCGTGCCAAAGCCCGGTTAAAAACCAAACCACCAGAAGGTTCAGCACCAGACGGCCTCTAGGCACCCGGCTTCCGCCCATGGGAATATAGACATAATCCCGGAACCAGGCGCCAAGGGAAATGTGCCAGCGCCTCCACAATTCCGCAACGGAATTTGAGATAAAGGGATAATTGCAATTTTCCGGAAAGTGGAACCCAAACATACGGCCAAGGCCGATGGCCATATCGGAATAGCCGGAAAAGTCAAAAAACAATTGAAGCATGTAGGAAATGGCGCCCAGCCAGGCAAGGGAGACGGAGCCGCCGCCGGCACCGACCGCCGCATCCGCGATCTGGGCCAGATTATTGGCCAAAAGGACTTTTTTTCCAAGGCCAAAGATAAAGCGGCAGACACCGGAGGAAAAATCCTCCCAGTTTTCCCGCCGCTCCTTCAGTTCCGCCGCAATGGTGCCATACCGGATAATGGGTCCCGCGATGAGTTGGGGAAACAGTGTGATATAAAGCCCTAAGTTCAGAGGGTTTTTCTGGGCTTCGCCTTTTCCCCGCAGGATGTCCAGCACATAGGAAATGGAATGAAGGGTAAAAAAGGAAATACCCATGGGAAGCCCGATCATTGGAACGGTAATTTGGGTGCCCAATAGAGCGTTGATCGTTCCAATGGTAAAAATCAAATATTTAAAAACAAAAATTATTCCGATATTTACTATCAAGGTGGCAAGCACCACAAAAACGCGGCCCTTTCCCCCCTTGGATCGGACCCGCCCGGCGGCAAGGCCGATCAGATAATTCAGCACAATGGACCCCAGAAGAACCAGAACGAACCATGGCTCTCCCCAGGCATAAAAAAAGAGGGACGCTAAAAAGAGAAATGCATTCTGCCCGGTTCTCCATGGGCGCAAAGGTCCAAAATAAAGCAGAAGCACCGCTGGAAGAAACAGGAATAGAAAAAGGGAACTGGAAAACAGCATGAAAACGCTCCTTTTGTCGAAACACGGCATTGTTCCGATTATAGCATACAGGCTTGCTTTTGTCATCAAGACTGGCCGCTCACCGGATGACCCTTGCAGAAAATATTTGCAGGATGTTGTGGACTTCGGCACCAAAATAGGGTAAACTCTTGAGAGAAGTCAAGTTTTTCCGGTGGCCGGACGGGTTGTCCCTGGCTTTCGGTATGGGAGCTTACCCTGTTGGGAGCGGAGGAGACAACCTTCTTCCGGCAAATATGCTTCCTGAAAAGGAGGAAATGCATTGAACTTATTTAGCCGCGCGCTGGACCGCTTTTGTTATAAGCATCCCCGTTTTGGCATTCCGAATCTGATGCGCTGGGTCGTGATCGGAAACATTGTTGTGTATCTTCTCGCGATGATGGACCGAAGCGGGACCTTTTTGGGCCTTCTCTATTTTTCGCCCTCCTTGATTTTACGAGGGCAGATCTGGCGTCTTGTGACCTTTTTGTTTGTCCCCATTTTTGGAAACCTCTTTTTCACCGCCATATCGTTGTATTTTTATTATTTTATCGGGGCAACGCTAGAACGGGAATGGGGAACGGCAAAGTTTACCCTGTTTTATCTGTTCGGCATCGGGTTCAACGTGGCCGCCGGCCTCTTAAGCGGCTTTTTGACGGGAAACTCTATGGTGGGCCTGTCCGCCCAGTATCTGAATTTATCCATGTTTTTTGCCTTTGCTTCCTTGTTTCCCAATATGCAGGTTCTGCTGTTTTTCATCCTTCCCATTAAAATAAAATGGCTTGCCTGGGTTGACGCCTTGTATTTTGCATTGCAAATTATCATGATCTCACCTGCCATTTATAAGATTCTGCCTGTGATTGCGCTGCTCAACTATTTTTTGTTTTTCGGCGGGGAGATTTTGGGCTTTTTCCGCAGCGGGAGAAACCGGTACGGCTATTCCCGCAAGTCGGTTCGTTTCCGTTCCGCCGCCAAGGCAGCCAAGGAGAACAAGGGCTATCTGCACAAATGCGCCGTCTGCGGCAAGACGGACACGGAATATCCCGACATGGAATTCCGTTATTGTTCTAAATGCAACGGCTATTATTGCTACTGCAAGGACCATATCAATAACCATGTGCACATTCAATAAAAAAGAATTTTGGCGCGGCAGGCGGTTTTCCTGCCGCGCTTTTATATGTGGAAGCAAGTTTCGGGTCAACGCTTTTGGCCAAAAGAAAAATGGATGGAAGCTCAGACCGGGCGGAGGATACAGACGGTGCGCTGCAGTCTCCCGGCCCAAATGAGAGCAGGGCGTTGCAAAACGGAAAATTTGCGGCCAGAAAAGGGCGGGCGGCAACGCGCCTTCTCACCTAAGCGGCGTAGAAAACGGAGGAGAGCACAAGGCCCTCCTCCGTTCACAGTTGCAGATATGGGATTTTATTGATATCTCGGCCGCGCAATGTAATGCGTGTGCAGCAGTTCGTGGGCCTTGTGGCCGCCAGCTTCGCCAAGATAGTCTTTATAAATTTCCTGTAAAACGGGGTTATCATGGCT
>JAQVYO010000017.1 GCA_028708585.1 Oscillospiraceae bacterium | reverse complement strand
AAAATCCGCTTCGTCCTCAATGACAAGCCCCGAAATACCAAGGGACATCATAAGTCCGCTCACCGGCTCGATGCCCTGGGTCGTGGTATCCACCGTCACTTCCATCCAGTTTTCCAAGCAAGGCCCTCCTCCTGCACAAAAACTAAATTGTCTCATAAACTAATGCTAACCGCCGTTTTCTGTCCGCCGCCCCAAACAGCGGACGGGCGCCCAGCCCTTTAATATTCAATGCCTTCCCGGGCGGAAAGCCCACTCGCATACGGATGGCGCACATTCTTCATTTCGGTGACATAATCCGCCGCCTGAAGCATAGAAGGAGCGGGATTCCGCCCGGTGAGCACCAGTTCCAAAGCGCCTGGTTTCCGGTCCATCAGCCCCCGCACCCGGCTCTCTTCCAAAAAGCCCTCTGAAACAGCGGCGCACACCTCGTCGAGAATCAAGAGGTCATAAGCCCCGCTTTGGCAGCGCTCCTCCGCCTCGCGCAAAAGGCGTTCACAAAGCTGTTTTGCCTGCTTTCGCTCCCCATGGCCCATTTGGCTCGCAAATTTAATGTGATCGGGCACGGAAAGCGCGTCAAACCCCGGATGTATCGAAAGAGAGGCCCGTTCTCCGCTGCCATTTCCCTTTAAAAACTGCACCAGCAGCACCCGCCTGCCCCATCCCAAGGCACGCAGCGCAAGTCCTATGGCCGCAGTGGTTTTTCCTTTCCCGTCGCCGTAATAAAGATGAATCCGTCCAGTCGTTTTCATAGATTACCCCTCAATTATTTTACTGGAAGCGAACGGGCTTCTGACGCCCGGCTCCCGCTGAGAACACACGGGATCGGCCGCGAAGGCGGCTCTCTTTGTTTCCATATTGTCTATTGTACCACAAATACGCGCCGTTCCATATGGCTTTCTTGATTTTCCGCCGGATCAGTGAAAAAATCATCCCCGCCCAGAGCGGAGGCCCTCCTTTACAGACGCATGGTAACATGTTAAAATACATGCGTTCCAATTGGTGAAAGGAAAGCGCGAAACAGCCGTTTCACAACAAAATCTTTTTGCCAAAAATTTTACCCATCTCGGAAAGGCGGGGCGGATCCCTGCGCTTTTTCGCCACGAAAGAGAGACATTCATGATTACACTGGAAAAGCTGGAAACGCTGCGGCAGCGGACCAACGCGGGATTTGCCGAAGCCAAAGCCGCCCTGGAAGCGGCAAACGGGGACCTGGCGGAAGCCCAGACAATTCTGGAACGCGAGGGAAAAACAGATGCCGGCGGCTTTGATTCTTCCTCGGAAAAGACCTCGCCCGGGGCAAAACAGCAGAAAGAGGAACGCTCCCAAGAAGGCCCGGAAGATCCACACGGCAAAGGCTCCCGGGAAAATTTTCACGGAGAGAAACCTCCCCGGGGACAGCGCCGGAATGCGGCGGGACCTTTGGACGGGGGATTTCCTTTTTTTCTGCGCCGGATCTTGCGAATTGTTCTGCATCTGCTTTGGGTTGGAAACCGCAACCGCTTTGAAATTTGGAAAAACGGCTCTCTTCTTTTGTCCCTGCCGGCGACAGTTTGCGTCCTGTTGGCCGTCCCCTTTTTCGGAGCCGCCGTCCCCTGCCTGATTTTGGGCCTTTTTGGGGGCTGTTCCTACCGGTTTTACGGCCCGGATTTTGGGCAGGTCCCGTAAAGCGCAAGGAATGCGGCCAGACCCCCTTTTGCAGGGGAACAGGCTCGGGACATCCCACATGCTAAGAGGTAATTACATGATTTTTCATTTGAAGAAAGACGGCCCGGCGGCGGACAGGTCCCGGCGCGCGCTGGGCAACAAGAGCGGGGGGATGGGCCTTTGCCTCAACTTTCTCCTGTTCGCCGGCAAACTGTTTGCCGGGACGGTAACCGGCTCGGTTGCGGTGACGGCGGACGCGTTCAATAATCTGTCCGACGCCGGCTCTTCCGCAGTCACTTTGTTCTGCTTTCGGATGGCCGATAAGCAGCCGGACCGGGAACACCCCTTCGGCCACGGAAATATTGAATATATTTCCGGCCTTTTTGTGGCGGTAGCCATTGTTTTTACCGGATTTGAGGTGCTCCGGTCCTCGGTGGGGAAAATTTTCTCTCCCTCGGTGTCGGAATGGGGCCTGATTCCGCTGCTGATTTTGGCGTTTTCCATTCTGGCAAAGCTCTGGATGTTTGTTTTTAACCGGTCGTTGGGGAAAAAATCCGGCTCCGCCGCCCTTTTGGCGGTGGCGAAGGACAGCCTGTCCGACGTTTTCGCCACTTCCGTTGTGCTGGCAGGCGCGCTGATCGAACGGTTTGCCGGCTTGGTTCTGGACGGATATCTGGGGGTTGCCATTGCGCTGCTTATACTTTATGCGGGATACTCCGCAATGAAGGATACCTTAGACCCCCTTCTGGGCCGGCATCCGGACCCCGCGCTGGTGCAGCAGATTGAGCGCTCGGTTCTTTCCCACCCGGGTATCCGGGGGATGCACGATCTGATTGTTCATGAATACGGCCCGGGAAAGATCATGGTCTCCCTGCACGCGGAGGTTTCCGACCAAGGCAATATCGTGGCGGTGCACAGCCTGGTGGATCAGGCGGAGCGGGAGCTGAAAGACCAATTCCACTGCGACGCGGTCATTCATGCTGATCCGGTGGTCACGGACGACCGGATCACCAACGAGGTGCAGCAAAAGCTTTCCGCTCTGGTGCAGCTGATCGACCCCTCCGTCTCCATTCATGATTTTCGCATGACCCGGGGTACGGATTATACCAAGCTGATCTTCGACGTTGTGGTTCCTTATGCCTTCCGGCTCACCGACAGACAGGTGGCCGCCTCCATTCAAAACGCCGTCAAGGCGCTGGACCCCTCTTACCGCGCGGTGGTACAGGTGGATAAGCCCCCCTGTTAAGCCTCCCCAAAAAGAGCGCTGCGCCGGACGAATCTTGTAACAGCACAAAGCAGCCGCCTGTAAGGGCAGGAAATGCGCCTGAAACTGGTTTTGGACAGCCGGTTTCAGGCACATTTTCGCGTTATGCCCCAAAAATCTGGCGTAACGGACAAATTGCCCAGCACGCAGACGGCCTGAATGCCCCGGGAGGTGAGGAGCGGCACTCTGGGCTAACCGGTGCGGAAGATGGAAAAGGCCACCCGAAAAACGGGCGGCCTCAACAAGATTGGCTTGTTCAGTTTCTATTTTACATCCGCAAAGTCGCCAAAATCCTCTTCTCCTCCGGCAAAACGGCAGCTTCCTTTTCCGTGAGAAAGCCGTTTGAGCGCGCCGTCACACAGATCCAGCAAATTGTCCCAGTACGCAACCAGGGCGCACACAATGGCACCCAGCGCAAGCATCATTGCGGCAAGGGATAACAGCAGTTTTATCGCTTTCATAATATACCTCCTAAATGAAAAGCATCCGCCCCGCAATACAAGCCGAACCAAATCTTCTTATAGTGTACACGGTCCCGCATGAAAATTCAACCGAAGAAAATAAAGTTTTGGGACGAATGAAGGCGGGACTTGGTTCTTGTATTTTGGGGCATTCTATTATACAATATTATACACTCACCAGCGAAAGGAGCGTTCGTATGAAGCTGCAAACCGAAAAAGGTGAAATTCACATCAGCAGCGATGTGTTTTTAAGCGTTACCGGCGCCGCCGCAACCAACTGCTACGGCGTCAAGGGCATGGCGTTTCGTTCCAAAACGGACGGTCTTGTTCATTTGCTGCGCCGCGAATCCATGGCAAAGGGCGTTCACCTCACATATAACGACGACGAAACGGTTTCCATCGAGCTGCACATCATCGTGGAGCACGGCGTCAATCTAGTTGCGGTCAGCCGCTCCATTATGAGCGAGGTGCGCTATATTGTCAGCAAAACCACCGGCATTGAGGTGCGGGAGGTCAATGTTTTCATCGATTCCATGATGGCGCATTGACGCGGGTTTCCGTCCGCGTTTCTCATCGGCCGAAAGGAAGGATAACCAACATGAAAGATTTTATTGACGGTGCGGCATTTTGCCAGATGGTTCTGTATGCCGCGGCATCAATTTCATTGCACAAGCAGGCGGTCAACGACCTGAATGTTTTTCCGGTCCCCGACGGGGATACCGGAACCAACATGAGTCTCACCATGGGAGCCGCCGCCGCTGAACTGAAAAAGTATGCGCCGGAGGATATCGGCAAATCCGCGGAGCTTGCCGCCGGCGCTCTGCTTCGGGGCGCCAGGGGCAATTCCGGCGTCATCCTCTCCCTTTTGTTCCGCGGATTCTCCCGCGCGCTGAAAGATAAAACGGCGATTGACGGCAAAGAATTTGCCGCCGCTTTAGGCGATGGCGTGGCCGCCGCTTACAACGCCGTCATGAAGCCCGCGGAAGGCACTATTTTAACCGTATCCCGCATGGCTGCCAAAAAGGCCGCGGAAGCCGCGGAAGCCGACGCTTCCATGGAATCGGTTTTAACGGAAACTATTTCGGCGGCGGCCGCCGCCCTGGAGGAAACCGTCGAGCAGAACCCGGTTCTCAAAAAAGCCGGCGTGATCGATGCGGGCGGAAAGGGGTTTGTCCTTATTTTGGAGGGCATGCTGTCCGCCCTGCAGGGCCGGCCGCTGCCCCAAGCCCAAGAGGCCCCCGCCCGAAAACGGCAGGCGGATTTTTCCGATTTTTCCAAAGAAGACATCCTCTTCGGCTACTGCACGGAGTTCATTGCCTCCCGGGAAACCAAAAAGCCCGTTTCCCAGCTGCGTGAATTTTTAAGCCGGACGGGCGACAGCCTGGTCTTGGCGGAGGACGACCAAATCATCAAAGTACATGTGCACACAAACAACCCCGGCGCCATTTTGGAAGAAGCGATGACTTATGGTCCCCTTCTCACCGTAAAAGTGGAAAACATGCGGCAGCAGCACACCGAAATTCTGGAGGAGGCGGAGGGAAAACCATCTTCCGCCCAGCCGGAACCGCGCCGGGACCGGTTGGTTTCTTTCCCGGAAAAGCGGTATGGGTTCGTTTCTGTCTGCGCGGGAGAAGGAATCAGCTCTGTGTTCCAGGACTTGGGGTGCGACGGCATCGTCAAAGGGGGGCAGACCATGAACCCCTCCACCGAAGACATTTTAAAAGAAATCGACCGGACGCCGGCGGAAACGGTTTATGTGCTCCCCAACAACAAAAATATCATCATGACCGCCCAGCAATGCCTTCCCTTGACCGAAAAACACATCGTAGTTCTGCCCACAAAAACCATCCCCCAGGGGATCACCGCCATGCTGTCGGTGGATGCGGACGCGGACGAGGAGACCAACACCGCCGAGATGACTGAAGCGTTTCAGCGGGTAAAAACCATCCAGATCACCTATGCCGCCCGGGATTCGGTTTTTGATGGGTCTGCCATTTCGGAAAAGGACTATATCGCCCTCATCGACAACGCCTTGTTTGGAACGGACAAGGATTTATCCGCACTGTTTTCCCGCCTTGTATCCCACATTGCGGCGGAGCCTTCGGAATTTATCACCATTTATTATGGGGAGCACGTGGCGGAGGCGGACGCTCTGGCGGTCTCCCAACAGTTTTCCAATGCCTGTCCCAGCGCGGAAGTCAGCCTGTTAAACGGCGGCCAGCCGGTTTATTATTACCTGATTTCAGTGGAATAATGTTGCCGCTGATTAAATTTAAAGGAAGAAACTGCGATCATGTACGATTTTGAAACACTCCAAGACCGGAGGAACATAGGCGCGGAAAAATGGGCGGCTCTGGACGCATCGGGGCAAGCCGGCCCTGACATTATCCCCTTTTCCATTGCGGATATGGAATTTATGACCGCGCCGCCCATTGTAAACGCGCTGCGGGAAAAAGCGGAGCTGAGCGTTTACGGCTATACCATGGCGGACGACGAATATCTTTCCGCAGTGTGCAGCTGGTGCAAAACCCGGCACAGATGGACCGTCCTGCCCAACGAAACGGTGCAGACCGCCGGCGTAGTGGCGGCCATAGGCATTGCCATCCGGGCATTTACCGAAAAAGGAGACGGGATCCTCATCCAGCCGCCTGTTTACGCCCCCTTTCACCGCCTGCCCCGATCCAATGAACGGACGCTGATTGAAAACCCTCTGGTTCTCAAAAACGGCCGGTATGAAATGGATTTTGAAGACTTAGAGCGAAAAGCCGCTTTGCCAAACGCCAAGATGATGCTGCTTTGCAGCCCCCATAACCCGGTGGGCCGGGTTTGGACCCAGGAAGAGCTTTTGCGGGTCTCTGAGATCTGCAACCGCCATCATATTTTGGTTTTTTCCGACGAAATCCACTTTGACCTCGTCTACCCGCCCCACGTACACACCGTCTACGCCACTTTAAGCGACGCCGCCCGGAATCAATGCATCATCGGCACCGCCGCCAGCAAGTCGTTTAACCTGGCGGGCCTTGCCACCAGCAATATCATCATTCAAAACCAGGAACTGCGCCGCAAATTCCGGGCCCAAACCTACCTGGAGGCGGGCAAGCTGAACAATTATTTCGGTCTTGCAGCCACCCGGGCCGCCTACGAAACAGGCGCTTTGTGGCTGGATGAGCTGCTTTCCTATCTTTCGGAAAACCAGCGGCATTTTGCCCGGCTCTTGCAGCGGTATTTCCCCCGCGTAACGGTTTTTCCGCTGGAGGGGACTTATCTGCTCTGGGCGGATTTCCAGAGTTTCGGCCTTTCGCCGGCCCAGCTGGAACAGTTTATGATCCAGGACGCCGCTCTTTATCTGGACGAGGGCGCCGTTTTCGGCGCTCAAGGCAACGGCTTCGAGCGGTTCAACCTTGCCTGCCCCCGGCGCTATCTCACCCGGGCGGCGGAACGGCTGGACCGGGCGGCGGAAAAAAGGGGGCTGCCCCGCTGAGCTTTCGTCCGCCGCCGGAGCTAAAAACATGCGGGGCCGCTGAAAAATACCCCTGCTGGAAAATCATACGCAAAAAACGCGCTTTGACCTGGCCCCAAAAAGCCAGTTCAAAGCGCGTTTCTTTGTTTGCGGATATTTTGATTGTACAATTTGCTATCACAAATTCGTTTTTTCCGACAGCACATGCGCCGGGAAGGACGCCCTGGGCTTTATTCCCACATGCGCGGCGGAAATTCCGCGGTTTTTTACAGTTTTTATAGAATCAGGGTCTTTTGGCCAGCGGCGCGTCTTCCCCGTTTGTCCGGCCCTTTAAAATTCCTTCTTCTCGTAAATACGGGTCGAGATCAAAACCGAGCAGAACAGCAGCGCCAAGACAACCGCCGGCGCAAGGTATCCATATGCGGGGCGCCATACAAAACCTGAAAGGCGGATTCCCAGCTTATTCAGGAAAAACGCTGCAACAATGGGCAGGAGAACAATCGCAAACAAAAGCAGCCTTCCCTTTTCCGGGCCAAACTGAAAGATCAAAGGAAAAATCACCGCCAAAAACAAAAGGCCAACACAAAACATCACAAGAGACGTCAGCAGCAGCCCGGCCGCATCGCCTGTTTTCGTTAGAGAAATCGTCAGGAAACTAAGCAGCAGAGCCGCCAGGGAACCAAAAAAATCCATCAGAAAGCCCAGGAGATATTTGCTGAACACCACCGTTTTTCTGGAAAGGGGAAGCGACAGCCCATATCGATCCCACTTCACCGCCTCGTCATAAGACAGGGAGGAAATTGGCAGCATTACACAGATCAGCGCCACAATTCCCTGCAAAAACCCGGTATCATTCTGGGAAATGGCAAACACGAAATAAAACAAGAGCAGCAGCAGCAGAATTTTTGACTGCCGCCGGAGACTCAAAATGTCTTTTAACAGCAACCCCTTCATCGTTTTGCTCCTTTGATATGGTACAGCACAATTTCCTCCAGTCCGGCCGGCTCCATCCCTTTTGGGGCCGGCCCTTTTCCCTGGCGCAGCAACGCCTCCACGCCAAATTCATGCCGCCTGCTCCCCACCACCAAAGCGGGATCCACCTCGCCAAACTCCCCGGCGCCGCAGCGGAGCATTCCATATTCCTCCAGCAGCTTGTCTTTCCTCCGGCAAAACAGCAGCTGGCCTTTGTGAAGCAGCGCAATATAATCCGCGATTTTGGCAAGATCCCCAATCATATGGGAAGAGAGAAGGATGGAATGTTCCTCATCCTGAACGAATTCCCAAAACACGTCCAGGATTTCTTCCCGGGCCACCGGATCCAGCCCGCTGGTGGCCTCGTCCAGCAATAAAAATCTTGCGCGGTGGGACAGTGCCGCCGCAATGGACAGTTTCATTTTCATCCCCCGGGAATAGTCCTTCACCGCCTTTTTCTCCGGCAGGGAAAACCGGTCCAAATACAAGCGGTAGGCCTTTTCATCCCAGTTTTTGTAGATGAGGCGCAGAATCGCGCCCACATCGGACGCGCAGCAATGATCCGGAAAACTGCATTCGTCAAACACCACGCCCAGCGATTCTTTGATCCGAAGTTCCTCCTCCCGATTTGGAAAGCCAAACACGCGGATTTCCCCCGCATCCCGGGCAATCAAATTCAAAATTAGCTTGATGATGGTGCTCTTCCCCGCGCCATTCTCCCCCACAAGCCCCATAATGCTGCCCTTGGGCTGCTGGAAGTTGACATGATCCAGGCAAAATTCCCCATAGCGCTTACAAACGCCTGAAAGTTCCAAAACTGGCTCCATTATGCTTCCTCCTCATAGAACATCGCCAGAACACCGGTCAGCTCCTCCAGGGAAATGCCTCCCCTGCGCGCCATATCCGCCGCCCGCCGCAAAAGTTCCTCTACCATGCGCAGATGCTCCTCCCGGATCCATTCCGGATCTTTGCAGGCGACAAAGCTCCCTTTTCCAGGCACGGAGCTGATCAGCCCTTCCCGCTCCAGCTCCTCATAGGCCCGCTTGGTGGTAATAACGCTGATACGCAGCTCCTGGGCCAGGCGCCGCATGGAAGGCAGAGCGCCCCCCTCCTTCAGCGCCCCGCCCAAAATCAAATTCTTGATCTGGGACGCAATCTGTTCATAAATGGGCTTGCCGCTGGCGTTTCTGACAACAATATCCATATATCCCCCTCCCGGCACTTCTGCGTTTTAAAGGACATATTGTATATAGTTAATATATACAATATGTCCTTTTCTGTCAACTAAATTTAAACGCTGGCCGGCAAAAAATCTGTTCTCCGAAGGCGTCTTCGTTTTCCATTTTGGGCAGCCCAAGGCGGCCCGCCTGGACAAACGGCGGACCGCCTTGGATCGGTTGGGACAGGCCGGATTTGCGCCCTCTGCGCTTGTGCGCCTTGGGACCCTTCCTGAGGAAAGATCCGCAAATGAACCGCCTTTCTGCTTTTTGGGGGCAAACAAGACCGGCAAACCCTAATAGGGCGTTTTTTCGCGGGATGAAATCGTCCCTTACGCCCCAGGGAGATGGAAAGAAAACACAAGACGCCAGTTGCGGGGCTTTTTTGGCCCCATGCGGCCGTTTTCCCGAAACCGGTGCGCAAAGGCCCCGGTTCCTGCCGGGGAAACGCCGGGAAACCCCCTCAAAGGGTCCGGAACCGTTCCCCCTTTTCTGCCCTCCTTCTTATCTTCTTGGCTCCACGGTCAAGACCATAACCGTTTTGTCGTCGCCGCTTCCCGCCCTGGTTTCACTCTCCTCGATAATGCTGCGCGCCAAATCACGGGGGCTTCCCGATGTATGGGAGGCAATGGCCGCCCGCAGCCAGCCGTCCTCCCCGCCGGCCAGAATTCCGTCGCTGATTAGGACGGTCAAATCCCCCGGCTCCATATGAACTTTGGTCATATCCGGCGCGGGCGCCCCCCCGGCTGCCAGCCCTGCGGGCATGGCGCTTCCCGTCGTACGGCTGACTCTGTTCCCTTTTCGGAAATAAGTGGGCGCCGCGCCATATTTGTAAAGGCCGGCCTGCCCGGTGAATAAATTGACTTCCAGCAAATCAATGGTGGTAAATCCGCCTTCCGCTTCACTGCGGAGCACCAAAGCGGAATTCAACGTTTTCATGGCGGGCTCCGGGTCCACTTCCGCTTGGAGGAATCGCTCCAGGAGGCGGATCGCAAGACCGCTTTCTCGGGCTGCCGCGTCCCCACAGCCCATTCCGTCCGCAAGAACCACATAAAGCGTTCCGCTGTCCGTCTTAAAATAAGTACCACTGTCTCCACTGACCGATTCCCCTTCCTTTCTCCGGGCGGCAATTCCCATCACCGCTACCAACGGCTCGGCTTCGCAAAAAATCATTCGTTCGGTATCCTTTCCCGTTTTGCGCTGAGGTTCCCGAAGCGGAACCCCCAAAAAATCCGTGAATTTCCCCCACGCATCCTCCGCTTTTAGGGGTGACAGGTCTTTTCCCTCCAATTCTACCCGGAGGTGTCCTTTTTCATCATGAAACACTGTGGTCTCCGCTTCCACCCCCAAGCCTTGCAGATGTTGGGCAATCCGCTTGGAATGCTGGGCGTCCACTTGCAGCTCCGTGCCCAGTTCTGCGGCAGCCCCGCCCAAAATGCCCGCTAAGTCGGCATACTGCCGGCAGACCGTCATTCGGCTCTCCAAAAGGCGGTTGTGAAACTGCTTCCGGCACAAAAGCGCGGTCAGTTCCTCATTGGACGCCGCCAAAAATCGAGAAAAGCGCAGACATCGCCCCGAAAAATGCCGGGGAAAGTCCTCCGCCTCCGCCCTGCCCCGTTCCTGCATGACGGCGGACACATCGTTTAACGCATTAAAAGTGTTGACGTAATCCCGCTGCCAGCAGGAATTCCACAGCGGGCAGCTGCGGCAGACCCTGTTGGCTGCCCGGTCAAATACCGTTGCAATGTCGTTATCGTTGCTTTTTCCAGCGGCAAAAGAGGAACGCAGGCTTTCATACAGCTCATGAAAAGCGGCTGCGGTGCTTTCCAGGCGCTCCTGCACATAGATTCGGACCCGCTCGCCGCCGTCCCCCATCCGTCCTTCCTGCACCAGGCCGGAAAATCGCTGTAGCCGCCGTTCCGGAATCAGGCAAAACAGGACCGACGCGATAAACACCTCATATAAAATGGAGATAGACGCCCCTTGCTTATACGCCCAAAGTACCGCCAGCGCGTTGGACAACACATAGGTAACAGTGGCAAACAGCCGCCCCTGCTTGGCAAAAATGCCCGTCATCAAGCCGGAAAACCCATAGGCCATGGTATAAAAAGGCGGGTTCCCGGCGGCAAGGTCCATGGACAGCCCAATGCCGACCCCGACCGCGCTTCCCTTTCCAAATCCGCCTTTATAGGCAACCGCCATTACCCCAAAGGCCGCAATCAGCCGCCCCAGGGAGATCTCCCCCGGCAGCATCACCTTGGACAGGGTAATCAGCAAACACATGCCCAAAATCAAAAGGCTGACAAACTGCCGGTGGGACAGCTCCGTTTCCTCTTGTTTTTGGGTCCAGGGAGAAAAGGCCACCCGGAAGAAATAGGCCGACGCGCCCGCCAGGAGCACCTCTGTTAAAAATAAAATGAGGCTTGCGGTGGTGGCCCCTTCCTGAGGGAGATACACAAAACCCGTGGCTGCGGTCAGAAGACCGGTCATCAGGGGAATAAACCATCCACTTCTGTAAATCCGAACATCATAAAAGGCAAAGGAGACAGAAAAAATCAAAACGGACGCCGCCACATATTTCAGCGCGCTTAAAAATCCGACGGACAGCAAATAGCCCGTGCAGACACCGAACAGTGCGAACAGCCCTCCAAGGCCCGCGCCCGACGCGCCCACAAATCCCAAACCAAACGGGGCGCAGCCGTTTAAAATTTCTCCCGCTGACAAAACCGCGCCAATGAAAAAACGGATGCCGTATTCCGCCGCCCGTAAAAGAATCGGCGCCCGTAACACAACCAGTCCCCGGTCTAGAAACTCTTTTCTCCGTTTTGCGGTTCGACCTTTCACATTGCTGTTTTCCATTGTCCTCTCCCTTCGGAAGAACTTGTCCTTCCCTTTTGCGTTGTACCCTATATTATAGAAACCCACTTGGTAAAATATGGTCGGAAAGCGCGGCTGCCAAAAAAACTTTTTGTAAAAAACCAACAAAAAGCCCCCCAAAGCGGCGGGAAACTCCGCTTTGGAAGGCCTTGCCTGTCAATTCACTGCGAAACGGGTCGCACGGTTTTATCCCCGCAGGTTAAAGAACGCGCCCCTGCCGGGGTACTGCGCCGCCGCCCCCAAGGACTCTTCGATCCGCAGCAGCTGGTTATATTTTGCCACCCGTTCAGAACGGGAAGGAGCCCCGGTCTTGATCTGTCCCGCGTTTAAGGCCACGGCAATGTCCGCAATGGTGGTATCCTCCGTCTCTCCCGACCGGTGGGATACAATAGAGGTATAGCCTGCCCGGCCCGCCATCTCCATGGCGTTCAGCGTTTCCGTCAGCGTTCCGATCTGATTGACTTTAATTAAAATGGAATTCGCCACTTCCTGGCGAATCCCTTTCGCCAGCCGGTCTGCATTGGTGACAAACAAATCGTCGCCCACCAACTGGATTTTCCCGCCCAGCTCCCGGGTCAGCATTGCCCAGCCTTCCCAGTCGGTTTCGCCCATGCCGTCCTCCAAAGAGATAATAGGATATTGGGACACATATCCTTGATATAGCTCCACCAACTGCCGGCGGGTCATCACCTTTTTGGCTTTGGGAAGCAGATAGGTTCCGTCCTCCTCCCGGTACCAGTCGGAAACGGCGGCGTCCACGGCGATCATCATCTCTTCGCCCGGCGTGAACCCGGCCTTTTCTATTGCTTCCACAATGAGCTTCAGTGCATCCTCATCCTGCTTTAAATCCGGCGCAAAGCCGCCCTCGTCTCCCACCGCGGTAGAGCCGCCCGCCGCGGCAATGACTTTTTTCAGCGCATGAAACACCTCCGCGCACATGCGCAGCCCTTCCGCAAAGGACTGCGCGCCTACGGGCATTATAAGAAATTCCTGAATATCCACATTATTGGAGGCATGCGCTCCGCCGTTTAAGATGTTCATCATGGGAACCGGCAGCGTTCTTGCGTTGACGCCGCCGATATACCGGTAGAGGGGAATCCCCAGCGCCTGGGACGCCGCCCTGGCACAGGCAAGACTTGCGCCCAAAATGGCATTCGCGCCGAGACGGGACTTGTTTTCCGTCCCGTCCAGCTCAATCAGCATGTGATCGATTTCCGCCTGATCCAACACATTGATGCCGATCAGCGCACCGGCGATCTCCGTATTGACATTCCGTACGGCGTTTAAAACGCCTTTGCCAAGATAGCGGTTCTTGTCGCCGTCCCGCAGCTCGCATGCCTCAAAAATCCCGGTGGACGCACCGGAGGGAACCGCGGCGCGGCCCACCGTCCCGTCTTCCAGGCACACCTCCACCTCCACGGTGGGGTTGCCCCGGGAATCCAAAATTTCCCTGGCCAATACATCGGCAATTGCAATGGTCTGGTTCATGCGCGAATGCTCCTTGTATTCATATAGTAGTAGTTATTAAAGCCCCTCTCCAAGGGCTGTGCTACACTGTAAGGAAGGAATGCTGCGGAATCAAATAATATCGACAGCGCATCGCAGCGAGGAGCTAAAGCCACCCGCCGGATGCCGTTTCGGCAAAGGGGCAGAACGCGCCCAGCTCAAGCGGTCTATTGCCCGGCCCGGCTTTATATCCCGTTCCAAAAAAGGGTGCTGACATCTGCACAGCCTCCGTCCTACGTTTTGCTTGATTTGGGCCTTGACCTTTCATAGCTCGTCTTCAATAGTTACGGTACAATCAGCGTTTTCCCTTCCATCTCCGGGGGCTTCTGCAGTCCCATCAGGTCCAGCATGGTGGGGGCGATATCACAAAGACGGCCGCCCTCCCGCAGCTTCACCCGAACGCCGGAAATCAAAAAAGGAACCGGATTTGTGGTATGCGCGGTATGGGGAAGCCCCCCCTGGCCAAACATCTGCTCGGCGTTTCCGTGATCCGCCGTGATGATGGTAACGCCACCCATTTCCTCCGTCGCCTTCTGCACCTTTCCAACCCCTTCGTCCACCGCTTCCACCGCCCGGCGGGCCGCTTCATAGTTTCCGGTATGTCCGACCATATCGCAGTTTGCAAAATTTAAAATCACCACGTCGTAGGCCCCCGTGAGAATACGCCGAACCGCTTCGTCCGCCACCTTTGGCGCGCTCATTTCCGGCTGCAAGTCGTAGGTTGCAACTTTTGGAGAAGGGATGATGACCCGGTCCTCCCCGGGATAGGCCTTCTCGCTGCCACCGTTGAAAAAGAAGGTCACATGGGCATATTTCTCCGTTTCCGCAATCCGAAACTGCCGCAATCCCAGGCGGCTGACGTATTCCCCAAAAAGATTGGGCAGTTTCTGCCGGGCAAACGCCACCGCCACGTTGGGCATGGTGGCATCATACTCGGTTGTGCAGGCAAAATGCAAGGGAAAAAAGCCCCGTCTCCGGGAAAACGCATTAAATTCTGGGTCCGCCAGCGTCCGGGTCAGTTCCCTTGCCCGGTCGGGGCGGAAATTGAAAACGATTACCCCATCCCCCGGCATCAGGCCGGCGTCTTTTTTCAGTACGATGGGCGCCACAAATTCGTCGGTTACCCCGGCGGCATACGATTCCTTCACCCCGGAAACCGGATCATCCGCCCGGTTCCCTTCGCCGTACACCATAGCGGCATACGCCCTTTCCACCCGCTCCCAGCGGTTGTCCCGATCCATGGCGTAATACCGGCCCATTACCGTGGCGATGCTTCCGATCCCCAGTTCTTTGCATTTTTCCACGCACTGGGAGACAAATCCCGCCCCGGACACCGGCGAAGTATCCCGCCCGTCCAGAAACGCGTGGATATACACTCGTGGAACCTTTCTCTGCTTCGCCATCTGCAGCAGCGCCCACAAATGGGTGATATGACTGTGTATTCCGCCGTCGGAAAGCAGCCCCATCAGATGCAGGGCCTTGTCTTCCGCCCTACAGGCATCCATTACCGCGCCGTACGCCGGGTTTTCAAAAAAGGACCCGTCGGATATGGCGCGTGAGATCCGGGGAAGGTCCTGAAACACGATCCTTCCCGCGCCAATATTGATATGGCCCACCTCGCTGTTGCCCATCTGTCCTTTGGGCAGGCCCACATTCAGTCCGGAGGCGGACAGGGCGCAGTGCGCGCAGGTCTCATACAGGCGGTCCAGGTTGGGGGTATGGGCGTTCCGTATGGCGTTGCCCTCCGTTTCCCCGCGAAGACCGAACCCGTCCATAATAATAAGTGTTGTTGGCGTTTTCATCGTTCCTTCTTTCCTCGGCAGCGGCAGATTTATTCCCCCTGGTTGGAGGCGTTGATAATCGCCATAAATGGCTCCGCATCCAGGGAGGCGGCGCCGATGAGACCGCCGTCCACATCCGGCTGGGCCAGAAGCTCATATGCGTTCTGCTCGTTCATGGAGCCGCCGTACAAAATGGTAACCGACCTTGCCACCCTGGCTCCATACAGCTTGCGGACGACGGTGCGGATGGATTGGCAGACCTCGTTGGCCTGCTCCGCCCTGGCGTTCTCCCCCGTCCCGATGGCCCAAATCGGCTCATAGGCAATGACTACCCGGCGCATCCGGTCCGCCGGGACGCCGGACAGGGCGGTCTTGACCTGCAGGGCGATCAGTTCCCCGGTCACTCCCAGATTTCGCTGCTCGAGGCTCTCACCCACGCAGACAATAGGATGCAGGCCGGCCGAAAGGGCCGCGTGTACCTTCCGGTTTACCGCAAGGTCGTCCTCCCCGCCATACCACCTGCGCTCACTATGTCCTACAATGACATATTTTACACCCAAATCCTTCAGCATATCCGCGGAAACCTCTCCGGTAAACGCGCCGGATGACTCCGCATGCAGATTCTCCGCTCCGATGGCTACCCTGGTGTCCCGAAACGCTTTCAGCGCGGCGGGAATATTAACATAAGGAACACAAAGCACCACCTCACACCATTTGGTCTTTGGCAAAATGGTTTTCAGCTCTTCCGCAAACGCTTTCGTCTGGGATGCGGTTTTATTCATTTTCCAGTTTCCTGAAATAATTGTTTTCCGGTATTTTCTATTCAAATCAGGCTGACTCCTTTCGTTGTGCAATTTACAGAAATATATCATTTATCCTGCAAACAGGCAACCCCCGGAAGTTCAATT
The DNA here is from genome assembly GCA_028708585.1 of Oscillospiraceae bacterium. Taxonomy (GTDB): domain Bacteria; phylum Bacillota; class Clostridia; order Oscillospirales; family Oscillospiraceae; genus RGIG529. The sequence goes on along the minus strand of JAQVYO010000017.1, from coordinate 1,085 downwards.
CCTTCCAAAAATTCCAGAGATGCGCCGCCTCCCGTGGAAATATGGGTCATCCGGTCCGCAAGGCCCATCTGGTCCACCGCCGCGGCGGAATCCCCGCCGCCCACAATGGTCACCGCGTTGGATGCGGCCATAGCCTCCGCCACCGCTTGGGTGCCGCCGGCAAAGGCGGGAAATTCAAAAACGCCCATCGGCCCGTTCCAGATAACGGTACCCGCCGAAGAAATGGCGTCCGCGAAGGTTTTCGCCGTCTCCGGCCCGATATCCAGTCCCATCAGGCGGCCGGGGATCTCCATTGAAGGAACCTCCACCGGCTTTGCCTCCGCGGAAAATTCTTCCGCCGCCCTGGTATCCGAAGGCAGCAGAAGGCGCACGCCCTTTTTCTCAGCCGCTTTCATCAGCTCTTTGGCATAAGCGACTTTATCCTCCTCCACAATTGACCGGCCCACAGAGCCTCCCTTTGCTTTTAGGAAGGTATATGCCATGCCGCCGCCCAGGAGAATGCAGTCCGCCTGATCCAGCAGGTGGGAAATGAAGCCGATTTTGTCGGAAATTTTGGCGCCGCCCAAGACCATGACAAAAGGCCGCTTGGGATCTTCCAACGCGCGGCCCATGACGTCAAGCTCCCGGTTCACCAAAAAGCCGCAGACCGCGGGCAGATAATCCGCTATGCCCACTGTAGAGGCGTGGGCTCTGTGACAGGCGCCGAAAGCGTCGCTGACAAACAGATCCCCCAAAGAAGCAAGCTCCTTTGCAAAGGCGGGGTCGTTTTCTTCTTCTTCCTTGTGAAACCTTAGATTCTCCAGGAGTACCACAGTGCCCTGCTTGGCGCAGGAGGAAAGCCGCTTTGCATCCGGCCCCACCACATCCCGGGCCATCCGCACCTCCCGTTGCAGCAGCTGGCTTAAGCGCCGGGCCACTGGAGCAAGAGAAAATTCTTTTTTCCACTCTCCCTTGGGCCGGCCCAAGTGGGAACAGATAATCAGGGCGGCTCCCTCCCGGATCAAATATTGAATGGTTGGAATGGAAGCCACAATCCGCTTATCGTCGGTAATCTCCCCGGTCTGCTTATCCAGAGGCACGTTCAA
>JAQVYO010000016.1 GCA_028708585.1 Oscillospiraceae bacterium | reverse complement strand
AAGCCAGGAAGCGGGCAAATCTCTTTTGTCCATTGAGCGGGAATGCGCCGTTTTGGAGCAGAGAAGGGTATCTTTCCAGGCGGAGGAAGTGGGAATTTTGGACAAGCTTTGGGATTCTTATGCCCTGTCTCATTCCGCGGCGGTGAGCCTGAAAGAAAAACTCCCGGGACTGATTAGGGCAAAAAGCCGCATTGCGGAATTAAAACGGGAATTATCCGTATTGGGTACGCCCAATTTGGGCGCCGTAGAGGAATATGAGCGGGTAAAAGGCCGCTATGATTATCTTATGGGGCAAAAGAGCGACATACAAAAGGCGGAAGCTGAACTGAATGCCATTATTGGTGAGATGGTAAAGCAGATGAAGACTATTTTTCGAGTTCGTTTTGACGCGCTGGGTAAAATTTTTGAACAAACCTTTTCGGAATTGTTCGGCGGCGGATCCGCCAGACTGGAACTGGAGAATGAGGCCGATATTTTAAATTGCGGCATCGACATCAAAGCGCAGCCTCCTGGAAAAACTCTGAAAACCATCACGCTGCTTTCCGGCGGTGAAAAGGCGTTTGTCGCCATCGCGCTTTATTTTTCTATTTTAAAGTTGCGGCCTACCCCGTTTTGCATCATGGACGAAATTGAAGCGGCGTTGGATGAGCCGAATGTGGTCCGATTTGCGCAATATATGCGGAAGATGGCGGAAAAGACCCAGTTTCTGGTCATCACACACCGGAGGGGAACCATGGAAGAGGCGGATGTTCTTTATGGCGTGACCATGCAGGAACAAGGGGTTTCCAAGGTGCTGACCTTGAATTTCAGTGAGCTTGCGGAGGAACTTCGCACATAATAATGGAGGGAACTATGGGCTTTTTGGATAAGATTAAGCAAGGCCTGGCCAAAACGCAAAAGGTAATCGGGGGATCTTTGGATGAAATTTTTTCCTCTTCCAGCTTAAACGACGATTTTTATGGAGAGCTGGAAGAAACACTGATTTTGGCGGACGTTGGGATGGAAACTTCCCTCCACGCGGTAGATGCGCTGCGGGCCATGGTGAAGGAGCGGCGGCTGAAAACCCCGGAGGAAGGAAAAGACGCCCTGCGGGAGGTTTTGACAGGCATGCTTCAGGTGGGCGATCCTGCGCTGCACCTTTCCACCAACCCCGCGGTGATTCTGGTCATCGGTGTAAACGGGGTTGGGAAAACCACCACGATTGGGAAACTGGGCGCTTCTTTGAAAAAAGACGGAAAAAGGGTGCTCCTCTGCGCCGCCGATACGTTTCGCGCCGCCGCGGGGGATCAGCTTCAGGTCTGGGCGGAGCGGGGGGGCTTGGACCTCATCCGCCAGCAGGAAGGAACCGATCCCGCCGCCGTGGCTTTTGATGCCCTTTCTGCCGCTCGGGCCAGAAAAATGGACGTGGTGATCTGCGACACTGCCGGGCGGCTGCACAACAAACAAAATCTAATGAACGAGCTGAAAAAGATCAGCCGGGTCATCGACCGGGAGCTGCCGGATGCGGATCGGGAAATCCTGCTTGTGCTGGATGCTACCACCGGCCAGAACGGCCTTGCGCAGGCTAGGCAGTTTCAGGAAGCCTGCGGAGTTACCGGCATTGTGCTGACCAAACTGGACGGTACCGCCAAAGGCGGCATCGTGTTCGCGGTAGCGGATACGTTGGGGATTCCGGTCAAATATATCGGGCTTGGCGAACAGATGGACGATTTGATGCCCTTTGATGCCCAAGCGTTTGTGGATGCGCTTCTGTGAAATGGAAAAGGAACTTTATTGGCGCCAAAGCGAACAAGGGGCGGCGGCCCATCTGGTAAACGCCCCAAAAAGGTTCGATGTCCTGTCCATAAAGCGGATGATGAAACGGAGGATATGATGAAACTTGTATTGGCATCGCAAAATCAAAGAAAGATTCGGGAAATGCGGGAAATCTTGTCCGGGCTTTCTGTGGATATGCTGCTCCCGTCGGAAGCGGGCGTCCATATCGAAACGGAGGAAACCGGATCTACCTTTGCGGAAAATGCCTTGCTGAAGGCCAGCGCGGTGATGAGAGCTTCCGGGAAGCCCGCCGTGGCGGACGATTCGGGTCTGGCTGTGGACGCGTTAAACGGCGGACCCGGGATTTATACCGCCCGCTACGGAGGAGAGGGCCTCAGTGACGAGGCGCGCTGGAAGCTGCTTCTGGAAAACATGCGGGGGCAGACCAGGAGAACCTGTCGGTTTATCAGCAGCATTGTCTGCTGTTTTCCAAACGGAGATACGCTGACCGCAGAGGGCGTCTGCGAGGGGATGGTGGCATTTGCGCCGCAAGGAACGGGCGGCTTTGGCTATGACCCGGTCTTTTACCTTCCGGCCCGCCGCAAAACCATGGCGCAGCTTTCGCCGGAGGAAAAAAACCAGATCTCCCACCGGGGAAAGGCGCTGCGCTTGTTCGCGGAAAAACTGAGAAGCTATCAGGAAATGCACAAAAACGCATAATTTTGGTTCGCTTGGAGTGAAACTTCTTGCGCTGCAAATTGGTCATAGAGAAAAGAAAATCATTCGGCGGATCGCCCGATCCGCCGCTGGAGGATACGATATGGATTTAACCGGAAAACAGAGAAGTTATCTGCGTGCTTTGGCAAATTCAATGGATACCGTTGTGGTGATCGGGAAGAACGGGATTTCAGATGCGGTCATCGCGGAAGGAAACGGCGCGCTGGAAGCGCGGGAGCTGATTAAATGCCGGGTTCTGGAAAGCGCGATGCTGACCGCCCGGGAAGCCTGCGACCGTCTGGCGAAGCTCACCCGCAGCGAGCCGGTGCAGGTCATCGGCTCCAAGTTTGTGCTATACCGAAAAAGCCATAAAAAAGAGATCAAGCACATTGAGCTGCCGGATTAAGAGCCTCCGGGCGGATATGAAGGAGAACGGAAAAGGGAAGGATGATCCGATGGATGCACCTAAAAAAATCGGGATTTTTGGAGGGACCTTTAATCCGCCGCATGCCGGACACATACTGGCGGCGCGGACGGCTGCAAAACGCCTGAATTTGGATCTGCTGCTGCTAATTCCAGCGGGGCTGCCCCCCCATAAATCCTTACCGGAAGATACGCCAACGCCGGAACAGCGGCTTGAAATGCTGAAAATCGCTATAGACGGCTTGCCGGAACTCAGCGTTTCCGATCTGGAGCTAAGGCGGGAGGGAAAAAGTTACACGGTGGATACCGTTCGCCAACTGAAAAAGGAATATCCGGGGGGAGAGTTCTGGCTTCTGATGGGGACGGATATGTTTTTGACCCTGGAAGAATGGCATGAGCATAAGGCGCTGCTGAATATGGTTCATATTGTCGTTTTCAATCGGACGGAAGAGAACAAAAAAACGGTGACACAGGTGCAGGTGGAGCTGCTGCGCCAGAAATACGGCGTCTGGGTGGAGTTCATCGAACTCCGCCCGGTCAAAATCTGCTCCACTGATCTGAGGACCGCTTTTGAAAACGGCTCCCGGAACAAATGCGTCTCTTCCGCCGTCTACGGATATATTCTCCGAAACGGACTTTATGGGGTGAAAAAAAATCTGAAGCACTTGCCTCTGGAGGATCTGCGGGCGGCGGCGTTCAGCCTTTTGAAAGCAAAGCGGATTCCTCACGTCCTGGGGACGGAGCAGGCTGCGGTGGCGCTGGCCCGGCAGTACGGCGCGCCGGAACAGGACGCGCGGGTTGCCGCGTTGCTGCATGATTGTACCAAAAAGCGGAATATGGAAGAACAGTTGAAATTATGCGCGAAATATGGTATTGTATTAGATCATCTAGAGAAAGAAAACGTAAAATTACTGCATGCCAGGACGGGAGCGGCCCTTGCCTTGGATCTTTTTGGCGTCAGCGAAAAGGTGTATTCCGCTATTCGTTGGCATACTACCGGAAAAGCAGACATGACTCTCCTAGAGAAAATAATTTATTTAGCCGATTTCATCGAACCGACTCGGAATTTCCCCGGGGTTGACCGCCTAAGGCAACTGGCCATTGAAAATTTGGATGCAGCCATGCTTATGGGACTTGAAAAAACCATACGAAAAATGGAGGAGTCCAATAGCCCCATTCACTTCCGAACATTGGAAGCGTATAATTGGCTGAAAGGAACAAATGATGAGTTCAAAAAAGGAAAACAACCCTGACTTTTACCCCAAAGGAAATGGAGCGTATGACGGCAGGGGCGGAAAGAGACTGCAAAAAAGCGCGAACGAAGCGAGGCGTCCTGTGAAAAAAAGGAAGGGCCGCCGCGTGGTTGCCGCTCTGGCCTGCCTGGGAATTTTGCTTTTGGCGGGAACGGTGATGTTTCAATCCGCAGTTGCGCCTCCTAAAGTTGCATCCAAACCCTCCTTGGATGGAGGCAGCGCCCTGGAACTTTCTCAAGCGGGACGAAAGTCGAATTTTTACACATTCCTGATCTGCGGAACGGATGACGGAAACGGTGGAACTGACACCATTATGGTGGCGGCTTATGATGTGGACAATCAGAAAATGAATGTCATGAGCATTCCCCGGGATACCATGGTAAACGTCAGCTGGAGCACAAAAAAGATCAACTCCACCTATAATGCCGGCGGGCTTGAGCTTTTGCAGGAAAATGTGGCAAAGCTCATTGGCTTCCCTGTGGATTTTTATATAAGGGTTGACCTCAAAGGGTTTGTGAAATTGGTGGACGCCATTGGCGGTGTGGAATTTAACGTGCCGTTCAGCATGAATTATGATGATCCCAGCCAGGATCTTTCGATCCATATTCAAAAGGGGCTTCAAAAGCTGGACGGGGAACACGCCATCGGCGTAGTGCGCTGGCGGAAAAACAACAACGGCACGGGGTATACCGCTGGGGATATCGGGAGGATTCAGACCCAGCAGGCGTTTATGACCGCTGTGGCCAAGCAGAGCCTTACGGTGGGCAATCTTACCAAAGTGAATGAATTTGCCAAGATCTTTGCGGACTATGTGGATACCAATTTGAAGACAGGAAATTTAATCTGGTTGGCTCAAAAGGTGTCTGGAATGAGCGCGGATGATATGAATTTCTTCACTCTGCCGGGGAATTATGCGGTGAACTACCACGGCGCGTCTTATGTAACGCCCAATATAGATGAACTGGTGGAAGCGATCAATGCCTATCTGAACCCATATAAAAGAGATGTAACCGCGGATATGCTGGATATTATGACACTTTCCAGCGGCGGAAAACTGGTGTCCAGCACCGGCACTTTGGCGGGCGGCAGCTCTTCCAACTCCAGCAGTTCTTCCCGCTCTTCCGATTCCTCCGGTGAAGGAAGTTCCTCCTCCAAGACAAAGGCTTCCCAAAAGACCGCTTCTCCGAAGCGTAAGGATGCAAAGCCTTCGGCCAGCCAGCGGGCGAAACAAAGCGCTTCACCCAGCGATTCCGGATCAAAAAAGGAGAGCCAGGCACCGGGGGCCAGTTCGCAGCCGGAGACTGCAAAGCCCAGCCGGGAGCCGGAAAACAGCAAAGCGCCGGAAACGGACTCCGCCGCGTCCAAACCTACGGAAGGCGGGGATGCGAGCCTCAGCACCGATGCATAATAGAACAAAGAGCCGGAAAAAGCCGTGCGCGTCTTATCCTGCCCTGTGGATGCCGCGCGCCGGAATGCCGGGATGATATGTTACGATTGAAAGGGGAGCTTTTGTGACCACGCCGAAAGAAATGACCATAGCGGCCGTTAAGGCATTGGAAGAGAAAAAAGGTTCTGACATTAAAATTTTGGAGACCGCGAATTTAACCACTCTAGCCGATTATTTTATTTTGTGCACCGCCACATCCATCACCCATTTGAAAACCCTTTCCGACGAAACGGAAAAGGCGTTGAAAATTTTAGGGGAAACGCCCCATCATATTGAAGGATATCGCAGCGGAAGCTGGGTGCTTCTGGATTTTGGCTGCCTGGTGGTTCATTTGTTTTTGCAGGAAGCGCGGGAGTTTTATGATCTGGAGCGTCTTTGGAGCGATGCAAGGATGACTGATGGTTCCGATTTTGTAAAAGACGCCCTCCGTTAGGCACTCTTTTGCCTGCTGGCTTGAAAGGGCCGGATCAGGGCGCGCCAATGTTCTGCCCGACCCATATGAACGGCGCGCGGGCGGGCTTGGACGGTCTGCCAACATACGAGAGGAAGAGATAAGATGAAATATGAGTTTGAGCGGATTGAGAAAAAGTGGCAGGACCGATGGGACGCGGAGCAAACGTACGCCGCCCGGACCGACGATATGCGCAAAAAATTTTATGCTCTGGTAGAATTCCCTTATCCATCCGGTCATGGCCTTCATGTGGGACATGCCCGGCCGTATACCGCGATGGATGTTGTGGCCCGCAAGCGCCGGATGGAAGGATACAACGTTTTGTTTCCCATCGGTTGGGATGCGTTTGGCCTTCCAACGGAAAATTACGCCATTGCCAATAAGGTTCACCCCACAAAGGTGACGGAGGAAAACATTCAGGTTTTCAAAAAACAACTGAAGATGCTGGGATATAGCTTTGACTGGAGCCGGGAGATCAATACTACCGACCCGGAATATATCAAATGGACCCAGTGGATTTTTCTTAAGTTTTATGAAAAAGGCCTGGCCTATAAGGAAAAAATGCCCGTCAACTGGTGTACCTCCTGCAAAATTGTGCTGGCCAATGAGGAAGTGGTGGACAACGCCTGCGAACGCTGCGGAAGCCCGGTTATCCGGAAGGAAAAAAGCCAGTGGATGCTGAAAATAACGGAATACGCCCAGCGGCTTTTGGATGACCTGGACGGCCTTGACTACATTGAACGGGTCAAGGTTCAGCAGCGCAACTGGATCGGCCGGTCTATCGGAGCGGACGTGAATTTTGTCACCACGGCTGGAGACGTCCTTCAGGTATTTACCACCCGGCCGGATACATTGTTCGGCGTCACCTACATGGTAATGGCTCCGGAGCATGCCTATATAAAAAAATGGGCGGACCGGATCAAAAATTATGACGAAGTGCGTTCCTATTGCCAGCAGGCTGGCCGCAAATCCGATTTTGAGCGGACAGAAATGGCAAAGGAAAAGACCGGCGTGAAGCTTTCGGGTGTACGCGCCATTAATCCGGTGACCGGAGAGGAAATTCCCATTTTCATTTCCGACTATGTTTTGGCAACCTATGGCACCGGCGCTATTATGGCCGTTCCCGGCCATGATACGAGGGACTGGGAATTTGCCAAAGCCTTCGGCCTTCCTATCATAGAAGTGGTGAAAGGCGGCAATGTGGAAGAAGCCGCTTTTACCGATGTGGAAACCGGCATGATGACCAACTCGGGCTTTTTAAACGGGCTGGAGGTTTCCGATGCAAAGAAAACCATCCTTAAATGGCTGGAGGAGAAGGGCATTGGCGCCCCCAAGACCAATTTTAAGCTGAGGGATTGGGTTTTTTCCCGCCAGAGATACTGGGGCGAGCCAATTCCCATGGTTCACTGCGAAAAATGCGGATATGTTCCTCTGCCGGAAGATCAGCTGCCGCTTTTGCTGCCTGATGTGGAATCTTATGAGCCTACCGACAACGGGGAATCCCCGCTGGCAAAGGTGCGCAGCTGGGTGGAAACCACTTGTCCCCGCTGCGGCGGCCCCGCGGAGCGGGAGACAGACACCATGCCCAACTGGGCGGGTTCTTCTTGGTATTATCTGCGGTATGCCGACCCTCACTGCTCCAACGCGCCGGCTTCTCCCCAAGCCCTCCAATACTGGACGCCGGTGGATTGGTATAACGGCGGTATGGAGCACACCACGCTGCACCTTTTATATTCCCGGTTCTGGCATAAGTTTCTTTATGACCTGGGCGTGGTGCCCACCAAAGAACCTTATTTAAAACGCACCAGCCATGGGATGATCCTGGGTGAAGGCGGGGAAAAGATGTCCAAATCCCGCGGAAACGTGGTCAATCCCACCGATATTGTCAAGCGGTATGGGGCGGATACCATGCGCATGTATATCATGTTTATCGGGGACTTTGAAAAGACCGCCCCCTGGTCCACCAAAGCCGTGAAAGGCTGCAAGCGGTTTTTAGACCGGGTTTGGAATCTGGGTGAAACGGTTCAGGAGGGCGGCCGGTACTCGGAAAAAACGTTGCGTGCCATCCATAAGACCGTTAAAAAGGTCACCGAGGACATTGAGGCCATGAAATTCAACACCGCCATTGCCGCTTTGATGTCTTTGGTCAACGACTTTACGGCAAATGGGGTCAACAAGGCGGATATGAAGACGCTTTTAAAGCTGCTTTCCCCTTTTGCACCGCATATCGCGGAAGAGCTTTGGGAGATTTTAGGCTTTGAAGGAATGGCCTGTGTATCCCGTTGGCCGGAATATGATGAGAGCCTTCTGGTGGACGACAGCGTGCAGATGGCGGTGCAGATCAACGGGAAATTCAGGGGCACTATCACCGTTCCCGCAGACAGCGGGGAAGAAGTGGTTACCTCCGCCGCGCTTCAGCTGGAAAAAGTGTCCCGCCAGCTAAGAAATATGCGTATAATAAAAACAATTTTGGTAAAAAACAAGTTGGTGAATCTTTTGATTCAACCACTGTAAGGGGAACTGCTCCGCCAGGACAGGAAAAATCCTCAGGGCTGCCCTTGACAATCAAATGAAATATGAATATAATATAACAATATGAAAGCCATAAGAGCATGGCCCTTGGTGCCGGAGATTGATCCCCGGCATGGTGGAGGGAGGGATAACAATGTCGGAAGTCCGTGTAAAGGAAAATGAATCGCTGGACAGCGCGCTGAAGAGATTTAAGCGGAATTGCGCGAAGGCTGGTGTTCTTGCGGAACTGAGGAAAAGGGAGCATTACGAAAGTCCCAGCGTAAAACGCCGCAAGAAATCTGAGGCAGCTAGAAAGAACAAAAACAAGAGATATTATTAAAAATAAACAGGCGCCGCGAACCCAAAGTGGTCCAAGGCGCCTGTTTTGATTTTGTTTATAGGATCGCCGCCATCATATCCTTGATCTCTGGATACATAAGAAATGTCTCTGAAATGCCGAAATTTTGGGCTACTTGGAGCTTTTTGCGGATGCTGGTTGCATCGTCGAACAAGATGAAATGGGCGCCGTTTAATTTGTTCATGTATGTAAAATAGTGGGCGCACAGCTCGTCTGAAAAAAAGACGGAAGGATTTCGTTCTTCCCGCAGTGTTTTTAACTTTTCCGGCGTCAGATCCTGCCCTTGCCCAGAGGGGGAAGGAAGAAAAAAATCTGTGGCTACCCGTTCCACTTCCAGCGCAATGTGCCCCGCGCCATAACGGCTGATGGCCTCTTCCAGCCTTTGGGCCAGCGAGCCGCCGGAGATGGCCGTGGGGATCAGGACGTGCGCTTTGTCCGAATCTTTTCCATACAATTCGGTCACAAAAAACGAAAGCTCTCTTGCATGCAGAGCATCCCCCAATTTGCCGACGATTTTTTTCATTACGGGAGACGGATGTTCTTGGAACGCGGCCACCACGCCGGAAAAGCTGCGGTTGGCGCATTCCAGGACGACCTCCTGGCAAAATGGATCCACCTCGCCCTCCCCGGAAAAGCCCAGATCGTCCATCACCATGAGCCCGCCGCGTACCGCCGCCGGAAGATTGCTGCGGTAGAGGTGCGGTCCTGCGCCCAACCGATATGCCATATGGGCCACCGGAAGGCCAAACGACTGAGCCGCGATGCAATCCCCCGGGGCCGCCGTAAGAAACAGTTTTGTTTTGTCCATGCATAGAAACCCCCTTGTCCCGATTTCGTAAACCGTGGTATACTCTATGATGTATCCAAGAAAGAAATGATACGCACGTCTGAAAAAATGATGAAGGGCGGCGCATAAATTTGGGTTTTTCTCTCCTTCCCGACCGGGTGATTGGCAGCATCTTCAATTTGAACGTGAAGGCGCTGGCAGAAGGCGGCGTCCGGCTGCTGCTGGCCGATTTGGACAACACTATCGTGCCCTATTCTGTTTCGGAGCCAACGGAACAGGTGTTCTCCTGGGTCAACCGGCTGGATCAAAATGGAATCCGCCTGTTTATAATCTCCAACAACCGTTCCAAAACCCGCATCAAACAATACTGCGCCCGTTTAGGCGTTCCTTATGTGGATCATGCAGGCAAGCCGGGGACGCGTTCGTTCCTGCGGGCGATGGAGCAAATGCACGTTTCGCCCCGTCAAACGGCGGTGATCGGCGACCAGATTTTTACGGATGTGCTGGGGGCAAAACGGGCGGGCCTGTTTGTGATTTTGGTGCGCCCTATTGATCTTTCCCATCCTTTGCGGGCACTCCGCTACCAGATGGAACGTCCGGTGATTGCCGCCGCCAAAAGAAAAATGAACAGATGAATCCTTTGACGGCGTTCTGCTTTGGTACAGGAAGGATAAATTGCGCAGGCGAATTTGCCGGGAGAAGAGGAAAACGATATGCACAGCGAAGCAGAAAACAAAATGGCGGAGCCGGTTTTTGGCCCTGCGGGCACGCCGGACGATTTTCCCGGCGGCTCCACGGAAAAGATGCCGGGCTGGCTGGCCTCCATCGGCCTTTCCGCCTTTGAATATCAATGCGGAAGAGGGGTGCGCGTGGGAGAAGAGACCGCGCGTTCCATTGGCCGCAAGGCGCTGGAAAACGATATTTTTTTGTCGCTCCACGCACCATATTACATTAATTTGGCGAATCCGGATGCAGCGCGGCAGGAAAAAAATGTTCAGTATGTGATCAGTACTGTCCGGGCGGCGGACGCGATGGGCGCCTCGCGAGTGGTGGTCCACAGCGGCACTTTACTGAAACGCGCCCGGGGTGAGGCGCTGAAAACGGCGATGGCCGCTTTGAAAACGATCCTGCGCCGCTGTGACGGCGCGGGCTTTGGGCATATTTCCCTGTGCCCGGAAACCATGGGAAAAACCGGCCAGCTGGGAACCCTGGAAGAAGTGCTGTCTTTGTGCCAGCTGGATGAGCGGTTGATTCCCTGTGTGGATTTTGGACACCTATATGCCAGAAGCTTTGGCGCGGCGGAAGGGCCGGAAGCCTTTTTGGAGATTTTGGATACCATCGAGCGGGCGTTGGGCGTGAAACGAGCCAAACGGATTCATGTGCATTTTTCTAAAATTGCATATACAAAAAAAGGCGGGGAGCTGCGGCACCTGACCTTTGACGATCCGGAATATGGGCCGGAGTTTTTGCCGCTGGCATCGCTGATGGCGGCGCGGGATTACTGTCCGGTTTTCATTTGCGAATCGGCGGGGACCCAAAGCAGAGACGCCCTGCGCATGAAAGAGATTTATTTTGCGGAGAGGAAGCGATCATATGAACCATTTTCATCCGATTGCCCAGTGCCTTGAGGAGTATGGCCTGGATGCTATGCTGCTGACCGGAGAGGCGAACCGTTTTTATGCTTCGGGGTTTGCCTCTTCCGACGGCATTGTGCTGGTGACCCGGGGCAAGAGCTATTTTGTCACCGATTCCCGGTATATTGAAGCAGCGAAAAAGAATGTGGTGGGTGCGGACGTTTACGTTTTGGGACGGGGCGCCACCTATGTGAAAGCCCTCCGGCAGTTGGTACAAAAGGAAGCGATTCACCGCCTGGGGTTTGAAGAAGCGGTTATGAGCGTTTTGGACTATCAGCGGTATTCCAAGGTTCCATGCACTTTTGTGGAGGCACAGAAGCTTCCCTCCATGCTGCGGCGATCCAAGGATGAAGAGGAAATTGAAGCGATGAAGAAGGCCCAGCGCATCACGGAGGGGGCGTTGGAACGCATGCTGCCTCTCATTCGGCCCGGCGTGTCGGAAAAGGAGCTGGCGGCGCGGCTGTCATTTTTCCTGCTGGAGGGCGGCGGCGAGAAAAACGCATTTGACCCCATTGTGGTATCCGGACCAAATTCCAGCATGCCCCACGGGGTGCCAACGGAGCGGAAGCTGGAGCCGGGAGACTTTGTGACTATGGATTTCGGATGCGTTTCCGGAGGCTATTGTTCCGATATGACCCGCACCGTGGCCGTAGGATATGCAACGGAAGAAATGAAAACCGTGTATGCCCTGGTACGCAAAGCCCAGGAAGCCGGAATTGCCGCAGTGAAAGCGGAAACTTCAGGAAAAGAAATTGACGCGGCGGCCCGGAAGGTGATTGACGGCGCGGGATACGGGGCATACTTTGGACATAGCTTCGGTCACAGCGTGGGAATCGAAATCCATGAGTCGCCCAATTTCAGCCCCTCCGAGCCAGGGCCGGTACCGGCCGGGGCGGTAGTTTCCGCAGAACCGGGGATTTACCTGCCCGGGAAATTCGGCGTGCGGATTGAAGATGTGGTGATTGTGAGAAGAGACGGCTGCGAGGACATTACAAATGCCCCCAAGGACCTTTTGATTTTGGGATAATTTTGGTTGGCAGCGGCTTAAAAAAACGATTGAGGCCTTGCAAAGGCCGGCTTTTTAGTATAAAATAATGAAATGAAACGGATAGGGAAGAGAACCCCTGTTTTTGGCCGGGACAGCCGGACGGACATAGAGAGGATGGATGAAAAAACATGATCTCAGCCAGCGATTTTAGAAATGGCGTTACTTTTGAAATGGATGGCAACGTAATGCAGGTTGTGGAATTCCAGCATGTGAAACCGGGAAAGGGCGCCGCATTCGTGCGGGTAAAGATGAAAAACGTAATCTCCGGTGCGGTAACGGAAACTACCTTTAACCCAACGGACAAATTTGAAAATGCCTATGTGGAACGGAAGGACATGGAATACAGCTATAACGACGGCGACCTGTATTATTTTATGGATATGGAAAGCTATGAGCTGGTGCCCATGGAGGCGAAGCTCCTGGGCGACAGCTTCCGGTTTGTGAAAGAAAACATGACCTGCAAGGTCATGTCTTACAAGGGCAGTGTGTTTGGCGTGGAGCCTCCCAACTTTGTAGAACTGGAAGTGACGCATACGGACCCCGGTTTAAGAGGGGATACCGCCACCAACGTGCTGAAGCCCGCGGTTTTGGAAACCGGGGCGGAAATCAAGGTGCCCCTTTTCATTGATACCGGTGACAAGATCCGGGTAGACACCCGAACGGGAGAATATCTTGAGCGTGCCAAAAATTAATGGACTCAATATAGAATAGGAGATAACGCGTATGACAATTTCCGAGAAAGTTGCTTATCTGAAGGGCCTTGCGGAAGGACTCAACTTAGATCCGGAAGCATCTAAAGAGGCCAAACTGATTTCCGTCATGATGGATATTCTGGAAGATGCCGGTTTAAGCTTGGAAGATTTGGAGAAGAACAGCCTGGATCTGGCGGATGAAATTGACGCGCTCTCCGACGATCTGGGGGAAGTGGAAGAAATCGTCTATGGGGATGAGGAAGCCGAGTCCTTTGCGGAAGATGGCGAGGATGACGACGAGGATTTCTTTGAAATGGAGTGTCCCAATTGTGGGGAGACTCTGGTGATTGACGAATCCGTTATGGATGCCGGTTCTATTGAGTGCCCCAAATGCAAGGAAAAATTTAGCTTAGAGATTGGTGATTCCTGCGAAGACAGCTGCTGCGATGACAGTTGCTGCTGTGACAGCGACTGCTCCCACTGAGGAAAAAAACCACGCGCCGAAAGAAGAAAAGCCGCCTGCGGAGGCATTGCGTTCCGCAGGCGGCTTTTTAGGCGATGTGGAAGCATCTGAAAGTTTATGATGTGTGCTGTAGACAAGCGGCATGAAGAAACAGTATAGCATAATGGATGGATTGTTACGAAATGGTGAAACTGCCGGCGGCCAAAATTAAATGGGAGGAGAGGATGGAGATGGAACAGCAAGACAAGGGGAACGTTGTGAAGAAAACCTTTACATACACCCGGATGGAAGATGAGGAGAAGACGGTTATTGTCTCGCGAACGGAATTTACATATCTTTTATATTTCTTTTTGCTGCTGATTCTTGCGGGGTCCATGCTGCGGGGAAGCTATTGGTTTATTTCCTTTGTGGGCTGCGCCGGAATGGTTGCTCAGTGGATTTATTCTTTTATCACGATGAAGAATGTAAACGCGGAGATCAGGGAGGCTTCCGGAAAAGGTTTGGTTACCGTTTCCGGCAATAAGGTTTCCATGCGGGATCCCATGACCATTACCATTATGCATGCGCATACGGGCGGATCGGGAGAATTGGACCCGGCAAAGCGGAAGGAACCGGAGGACGGGGATTTTCAAGAAACAATTGCGGCAAAAAAGGAGAAAGCGGATTCCTCCGCGGAAGAACCGGGGCTGCAGCAAGAATCTCATGAATGAAAAAGACAAGCGAGTAAAAAATGATCCGCAGGAACCGATTTGGCTCCTGCGGATCATTTTTAGGATGGTCTTAAAAAAAGTGCGCCAAAAATTCCGGAGGCCAAAATCAGAAGAACCGGGTTTACCTTTCCCATTTCTAAAAAAGCAAAGGAAAGGACGGCGATTACCAGAACCGGAACGTCTATGGCGGCACCAAAACCATTGGGAAGCAGGCTATCAAAGGAGATGGTCAGAAAGCTATAAGCGATCAGCGCCATCACTACAGGTCGAATGCCTCCCAAGGTGGATTGGACCCAAAAACTGCTCTGAAACCGCTTTAGCATGTGAGCCACAATCAGGCAGATCAGGATGGAAGGGAGCACAACGCCCAGCGTAGCGATAGCCGCGCCGGGAACGCCATACAGCTGCATGCCTACAAAGGTTGCGGAGTTTATCGCGAAAGGGCCGGGCGTCATCTGGGAGATAGCAACCATATCCACCGATTGCTGCAAGGTCATCATATGACGCTCCACAAGCTCTTGCTGAATGAGAGGCAGCATGGCCATTCCTCCGCCGACGGTGAACAGTCCGATTTTAAAGAAAATCAAAAAAAGTTCCAACAGTTTAAAGATCATCGCCGCCACCTTTCCTTCCTTTTTTCAGACGGCGGCAATAATAAAGAATCCTAAGGGCGCCTCCCGCCAGCAAAATAAAAATCACATTGACCCAAGGAAGGAATAAGGTAACAGCCAGGGCCGCCAGAAAGAGAGCCCAGCCGAACCGATCCTGTAAAGAAGCTTTACGCAGGCTGAAAAAGGCGGAAAGCAAAAGAGCAACCACCGTGCCCCTTACGCCGCGGAGCGCTCCTGCCATATAAGGGTTGGATATAAAAGCATTGTAAAAGAGCGAGACAGCCCACAAAACAAGAAAAGATGGCAAAACGCTGCCAAAAGCGGCGACAAGCCCTCCTGCCGGGCCGGCCAGCCGGTATCCCAGCAGGAGGGAACTGTTTACCGCAACCGCGCCGGGCAGCGTTTGCGCAACCGCAAAAACGTCGGTCATATAGGATTTGTCCACCCACTTTTGCTTGTCGACAAATTCATGCTGCATCATGGGAAGCATGGACATCCCTCCGCCGAATGTGAAAAGGCCAATCCGGAACGTGATTAGAAAAATACGAAAAAGCCGCTGAAATGGTTGGTCCAGTTTTCCTCCTGACACATCATCATCTCCGCTATATCTCAATTTACTCCGGCTGCGGCGGCATATTCCGCAGATGGCAGCTGCCCCCGAGGCTGCTTTCTGAAAAAGGATGGCGGCTGGAACAACAAAACTCCGAACGCCGGCTTTGCGGAGCCGGTTTATCCGGCATAATAATTGATAAGGCACCCTGCCAGGATGATATCCCGTTCTTCTCTGGTCAGGTTGGGCAAGCGCAGAATGAGGGGCTGTTTTTGGCCGCCTTTTATCAGCTGGGCCTCCACGGTTTCCTGGTTCCCTTTCAGAATTCTGCGGATGCCGGGAATATAAATCCGGTCGCCGGGAGCAAGGGAGTAATCCTGGATATGATCTACAATAAAGGGAAGCATGCCCCAGTTGACCACATTGCTGCGATACCGCTTGGTGGCGTATTCTTCTGCCAGGTTGGCAACGCCGCCCAGTACACGCTGGCAGGAAGCGGCTTGTTCCCGGGCGGATCCGTCCCCCGGCTTGATGGCCATGATGAGACTGCCAAGTCCGGTTTGTTCCGGGTCGTGCCCATCCATGACGGCGGCAACGGCGGGGTCCCGCGGATTCTGCCGCCGCAGGGTTTCCAGCGACATGATTTCCTGTGCCCGCCCCACATAAGAGGGGTCTTTCCGGGAAAGGGCAAAAGAAGCCAGTTTGACGGGGTTAGAGCGGAAGGAGGAGGTTTCGCCGGAGGGGATCAGCTCGTCGGTGGTGGTTACCGGATCGTAAATAGCGGCCGCCACCGACAGCAGGAGATTTTCTGGCAGAGCAATCTGGGGAGGCCAGTCGGCAATATTGGGTCCAAACACAAGTTCTGTTTCCGGATGGGGGTTGCCAACGCCCCGGTAGACTCTGGCGTTATAGGAGCTGCCATCGAACTGGTATGGTTCAAATTCCGGATCGGCAGGCGGGAAATCCAGCTGGTCGGCGGCGGTGAGAGCGCCGCCGTTTAGAGCGGTTGCCGCGATGGAACGGGCGTCCATCAGCGCCACAAAAGCCAGCTGTCCCTCACCGGGCTTACTGCCCTCCCGGTTGGGGAAGTTGCGGGTGGAATGCCGGATGGAGAAACCGCCGTTTGCAGGTACGTCTCCGGCACCAAAACAGGGACCGCAGAAGCAGGAGCGGATGGATACGCCCGCAGCCATCAGCGCGGAAATAGCGCCGTTCCGGGTCAGCTCCATCATGACGGGCATGCTGGCAGGATACGCGGAAAGCCAGAATGCGCCGCTGCCCATCGGCGAACCTGCTAAAATATCCGCCGCCCGCAGAAGATTTTGGTAGGTGCCTCCGGAGCAGCCGGCGATGACGCCCTGGTCGCACATGAATTTTCCATTTTTAATCTTTGACCGCAGGGGAATGGGAAGCGTTTGCAGGCCGAATTGGCGCAGGGCTTCCTGCTCCACTTGGGCAAGCAGGTCTTCCATATTTTCCTGAAACACACGGATGGGGTAGGCGTTGCTGGGATGGAAGGGGAGCGCGATCATTGGCTCCACCTGGTCCAGCTGAACGCGGATCAGCCCGTCGTAATAGGCGCCGTTGGCCGGAGCCAACGTATGAAATTCCGACGCGCGCCCGTGCGCCTCCAAGCTCCTTTCCACTGTTTCGTCTGTCTGCCAGACAGAGGAAAGGCAGGCGGTTTCGGTGGTCATTACGTCGATTCCGTTCCGGTAGTCCATGGAAAGGGAAGAGACTCCCGGGCCGAAAAATTCCAGAATGCTGTTTTTTACGGTACCCTCCGGGAAAGTGGCGGCGATGATGGCAAGGGCCACATCCTGAGGCCCGATGCCGGGGCGGGGAGCGCCTTCCAGATAGACCGCGAGAACCGGCGGATAGGCAATGTCATATGTTTGAGACAGGAG
>JAQVYO010000145.1 GCA_028708585.1 Oscillospiraceae bacterium | reverse complement strand
TTCCCGGCACAAACCAACGGAGACGCCTCGATATTCCGCTAAATATCGGTCATAATATCCTCCTCCGCGGCCCAGTCGGAACCCCCTTCGATCATAGCAGAGCGCAGGGACTAAAACCAGCTCAATCTCCTCTTTGCTCACCAAGGGACAGCCTTCTTGCGGTTCCAAAATACCAAACCTTCCGGGTTTCAGCTGTTCCACATCCGTAATTTGCCTTGCCTCCATGCGCCCGGAAGCGGCGCTAAGCGGCGCCGCAATCCGCACGCCCCCGGAAATAAGCCGAGGCAGCAGCAAAGCCGTATTTGGCTCCGGCAAAACTCCAACAAAAAGAAACACCGTCTTCGCCTTCCGCCACTGGGGCAGCTCGGAAAGCTGGTCAAACAATTCTTTGTCAGACGCCTCTCGCCCGACACGGCTCATGCTTCGCTGTTCCTTTAAAATTACGCTGCGCAAAGCCGCTTTTTTCTTCTCAGTCTCGATAATGGATGCCACTTCGCACCTCTTCGGCCGCCTTGTCTCCCGCAAGGGTTTTAACCAGGGCAAGACCAAAAGCAACAGCGGATCCGGCCGCCTGTCCCGTGATGATTCTTCCGTCTTCCACGATGGAAGCGCCGGACTGAATGACAGCGCTTTGCATTTGTTCTTCCAGACCCGGATAGCAGGTGGCGCTGCGGCGGTCTAAATACCCAAGTTCCGCCAAAATGGTTGGCCCGGCGCAGATAGCAGCCAGATACCGCCCGGTTTCATAGGCTCTCGTAATTAGGTTCTGGGCATCCCGACTGCGGCGGATACTGTCCACACCGCCTAATCCGCCCGGAATGACCAGCATTTCAAGCTCATCCGGGCGAACGTCCTTCAGCGTCATGTCCGCGGTCACGGTAATTCCATGACCACCGGTCACATTCCGCTGCTCCACGGCCACCAAAGCGGCTTTCAAACCGGCTCTCCGCAGCAAATCCGCCGGAGCCAGCGCTTCTATTTCCTCAAAGCCTTCTCCCAACAAAATGTAAACCAACTGTTTCGCCTCCTGATCCATTTTTTTGAAAAGAACTGTATGATAGTGCAAACGGCCCCGCCCAAACCAAACCCGCCTTGGACTGTTCCTTGCGCCGGGCGGACACGCCCGGTGCCTATCGTTTCTTTTCTAATCTCCCAATTCGGCGGAAATCAGACGATAAATTTCTTCATGAATCGCTCCGGCTTCCCGCACTTTCTCCCCTTCCACGCAAGAAATTTTCCGCCATCCATAATACTCCGCCGCCGCAAGACCTGATTTATGGCAAGCGGCCAGATATCGCTGATTTCCCTCGTGAATATCCGCCCGGGTTCCAGTCTCTTTCTCCCTTTGGCGCAGGAGGGTAAGCGACTGGCTCACAGGCATGTCCAAAAAAAGCACCAGATCCGGTCTTGGAAGCTCTAATTTTACATATTCAAAGTCAGCCAGCCAGTCGAAAAAAAGAGCCCATTCCTCTTCAGGCAACTTAGACGTTTGGTGCACGGCATTGGAGGTGGCGTACCGGTCCGCCAAAAAAAAGCCTCCCGCCCTATATGCGTCTTTCCATTCCACCGCGTAGGACGCAAACCGATCCACCGCATAAAACGTGGAGGCGGCATAGGCATTGATATCCGAAGGGTTTTTTCCAAACAATCCCTTCAGATACATCCGAACCATCCAGGAGGACGGCTCCTGATAACGGGGGAAGGTCAGTTTCCGAAACGGCCGCCCTTCGCTCCGAAACCGTTCACATAACAACTGCATCTGAGTGGATTTTCCCGAACCGTCGGTTCCCTCCAACACCACCAGTTTGCCTGCCATACGTTTTTCACCTGTCTTTACAAAGTTCTCTTTGTCTCGAAATCTCACCGCGGAAGAAACAGCTTTCCGCGCATTCAATGGTTTCCCCCGATCCGTTCGCCCATGGCGGAAAACAAAAACAGCGGCAGGCGGCACATGCGGCCAAACCGCCTTGGCTCACAGATCAGGCGGTACAGCCACTCAAGGCCCAGCTTCACCCATAGATCCGGCGCCCGCTTCACCTGCCCCGCAAACACGTCCAAGGAACCTCCCAAACCAACCGCAAGACGCACGTTCAGTTGATCCATATGTCCCTGCATCCAATATTCCTGCCTTGGCGCCCCAAGACACACAAAAAGCACTGAAGCACCGCTACGGTTGATTTTTTTTATCACGGGGATGTCTTCCTTAAAATAACCGTCGTTGGTCCCCGCAATTTTCAAATTTGGATATACCCGCGTCAGCCGCCGGGCGGCCTCTTCCGCAACGCCGGGCTTTGCGCCCAGCAGAAAGAGGCCGTCTCCCCGCCGTGAAAGCTCTTCCATCAGGGCGGCGGCAAAATCAATTCCCGCCACCTTTTCCTTGAGGGGCCGTTTTAACAGTTTGGACGCATGGACAACACCCACCCCGTCCGGCAGCACCAGAATCGCGCCGTTTAACACCCTGGCCAGTTGGGGTTCCTTTCTGCAAAGGTAAACAATCTCCGAGTTTGGGGTTACCACATAGCCCTTTCCTTCCGGAGCGTCCAAAAGAGCCGCAGCCCTTCCAACGGCTTCTGAAAGGGTGATATTATCAAACTGAACGTTTAAAATTTCCGTTTTTCCCGTGCGCAAAAAATGACACCTGCCTAAATCATCCGGATCCAATTTTTTTCATTGTACCATACCACATATAAAATGTCCATTCCGGATTTTCCTGTCATTCTTTTCCCATAAATGTGTTGATTTCCCGATCATTTTGTTTGTAATATGCGCACCAGCAACATCGTTTCCGGTTTTCAAAAAAGGCCTTAAAACGCTCTGTCCGCTTTCTGTCAGGAACTTTGAAAGAAAGCCTTTACTTTCCGTAATCTTCTGATTATACTATACACATCGTAAACTTTACTTCCGTGCTCAGCCAGCATCCAGCGGAACAGAAATGGAGGAAATGTGAAAATGCAATCCGATTTTTCCCGTTTACTCTCTCTGCTGCGGCAGGAGCGAGGCATTAGCCAAAGAACCGCCGCCCGGGATCTAAGCATATCCCAGGCGCTGCTTTCCCATTATGAAAACGGCATTCGGGAACCGGGCCTTGCATTCTTGATCCGGGCATGCGACTACTATTCCGTCTCCGCGGATTATCTTTTGGGCCGCACCCTGTCCAGAGACGGGATTACCATTTCCGCCGAAACCTTGTACGATTCCAGCGGCGGCGGCGACAGCGCGCTGAAAGTCAGTATGCTGGCCTCCCTTCAGAAAAAGCTGATTGTAAACGCCACCAGCGTTCTGTTTGATCTTTTGGGAAAAACGGGGTGCCGGGATGCCACCGTGGCGGCTTCCTCCTTCTTGGGAACAGCAGTCTACAAACTGTTCCGCCATCTGCACCACATGGCAAACCCCGGCGCGCAAGACTTTTTTTCTGTTCCGTCCGGCGCCTTTTTCAGCGGCGTGCCCGAAGGAGATATGGCGCTTTCTACGGTGGATTATGTGGCCGCTTTAACCTGTCATGCCAAAGAAAAAAATTCTTTTCCCAATATGAGCAACGATGAATTGGCCCGGGAATATCCTGTGACCTACCGATCGCTGCTCCAGATTCTTTACATAAATGGAGAACGCATGATCGGCAGAATCAAAAAAGGCTGAGTCCCGCGACAAGCCAGGAGCACTTTCCAGCGCGCTTCAAAATGCGCTGTTTTGCGCCTTCATGCACACATGCATAAGTATAGAGGTGACTGTTTTGATCGACCGGAAAAAACTGCGCAACTTTTCAATCATCGCTCATATTGACCATGGAAAATCCACGCTGGCCGACCGGCTTCTGGAACACTGCAACGCAGTATCCGCAAGGGAGATGGAAAGCCAGATTTTGGACAACATGGAACTGGAACGGGAGCGCGGAATTACTATTAAAGCCCGTGCGGTAACCTTTTCGTATACCGCCTCCGACCGCCAATGTTATACGTTTAATCTCATCGACACGCCGGGCCATGTGGACTTTAATTACGAAGTATCCCGCAGTCTTGCCGCCTGTGAAGGAGCCGTTTTGGTTGTGGACGCATCTCAGGGCATTGAAGCGCAGACTTTAGCGAACGCCTATTTGGCTATCGAGCATGATTTGGAGCTTTTGCCCGTTCTCAATAAAATTGACCTGATTTCCGCGGACCCCGCCCGGGTCAAACAGGAAATTGAACA
>JAQVYO010000144.1 GCA_028708585.1 Oscillospiraceae bacterium | reverse complement strand
AGGGCGATATCTGCAATAAAATAACCCAAATATCCACAGGCTACCAGATACCGTCTTCGCTGTCCGACCCCGTGCAGCTTAGTCCGGTGTGGAAAATTTCCACCGATACGGGCCTCTATTACATTAATGCGGATACGGGTTCGGTAGAGCGGGCGAACTGACCAAAAAAAAGAGATAAAAAATTGGTAACCCCGATTATTTTTGCTTTGATTTTAAATACTAATGGTGTTATACTAAAAACAAATGTATGGAAGTAAGAGGGTGTGGGGTTGACGAAATACATGATTCACGGCGGAAAACCGTTGTATGGTGAAATCGATATAAGCGGCGCAAAAAATGCGGCTGTTGCAATTCTTCCAGCGGCGCTTTTAGTGAACGGCGTTTGCCGTATTGAAAATATTCCTCAGATCAGTGATGTGAGTTTGGTTTTAGATATTTTACATGAATTGGGCGCGGACATCCGCGTGGTAAACCGTAATACGATGGATATTGACTGCTCCCGTATTCACAATTCCAGGGCATCTTATGATATTATGAGAAAGATTCGGGCTTCCTACTATGTGTTCGGAAGTTTACTGGGCCGTTTTGGGAATGCGGAGGTGGCAATGCCAGGAGGGTGCGACTTTGGCGTTCGTCCCATCGATCAGCACATCAAGGGCTTTGCCGCCATGGGCGCTAACATCAACGTGCAGGGCGGGTTCATTTCCGCCAGCACTCCGGAAGGACGCCTGACGGGTACGCAGATCTACCTTGATGTGGTATCGGTGGGCGCTACCATCAACATTATGCTGGGTGCTAGCCGTGCAAAGGGAATGACCATCATTGAAAACGCGGCAAAAGAGCCTCATGTTGTGGATGTCGCCAACTTTTTAAATTCCATGGGCGCGGACATTATGGGCGCCGGCACCGATGTTATCAAAGTTCGCGGAGTGGATCAGATGCGGGGCGGCTTTTATTCCATTATTCCCGACCAAATTGAGGCGGGTACCTATATGACCGCCGTGGCTGCCGCGGGCGGAGAAGTTCTCGTAAAAAATGTGATTCCCAAACACTTGGAGTGCATTACGGCGAAGCTGGAGGAAATGGGCGTTGAAATAAAGGAGCTGGACGATGCGGTTATTGTCCGGAG
The DNA here is from genome assembly GCA_028708585.1 of Oscillospiraceae bacterium. Classification (GTDB taxonomy): domain Bacteria; phylum Bacillota; class Clostridia; order Oscillospirales; family Oscillospiraceae; genus RGIG529. The sequence goes on along the minus strand of JAQVYO010000144.1, from coordinate 3,071 downwards.
GGACAAGCCGCTTCATCGGGCCAACGTCAAGACAATGCCATATCCCGGTTTTCCAACGGATATGCAGCCTCAAATTGTCGCCTGCCTTTGCCTGGCTCAGGGGGCCAGCGTGGTCACCGAAGGCGTGTGGGATAACCGCTACCGGTATGTGGACGAATTTAAACGCTTGGGTGCGGATATCCGGGTGGATGGAAAGATAGCCGTGATAGAGGGCGTGGATCATTTGACTGGTGCGCCAATCCGTGCCTGCGATCTGCGGGCTGGCGCCGCAATGGTGGTAGCCGGGCTGGCCGCTACCGGAACAACGGAAATTGACTGTGTATATCATATTGAGCGCGGATATGAAGATATTGTTAAAAAACTGCGCGGGGTTGGAGCAGACATCAGCGTGATTTCCTGTCCCGATGCGGCTGAAAAGCAACAAGTCGGCTAGTTTAAAAGGGAAAAGGCTGGAAGCCGGGCCGGAGTGGGCTTGCTTTGCTGTCCTTTTTCGTTTTGCTGCCGGGGGAAAAGAAAATTTTCCTGGGAAATGGATATACTGTTTTTCTTTTGATGCGTTCAGGTTTGGCGATGTTGCCCGGCACTGGTGCGGCCAGCGCCGGGCATTTCTCATTCCCAGGGCAGGGAGAAAAGGCTATATATACCGCCTTGTTTTGGCAAGATTCAGGAGGCGAACCTATGCAGCTTTGTACACTGGCCAGCGGGTCAGGCGGGAACTGTGCGGTGATATCCTGGGGGGATGCGCATATTTTAGTTGATGCGGGGATTTCAGCCCGCCGCATCAACAGGGGGCTGGAGCAGCTTGGCATCCGCAAAGAATGGCTTTCCGGTATCCTCATCACCCATGAGCACGGCGACCATGTTTCCGGACTTTCCACATTTCTCAAACACCTCAGCCTTCCCGTTTTTGCTTCGGAAAAGACCGGAAGGGAACTGAGGGCCAAAATTCCTAGAATTCAAGAGCTGTTACATACGTTCTCCGCCGGGGATGCCTTTGCGCTTGGAGGAATGAAAATTGTTTCGTTTCCGACCTCTCATGACACGCCGGAGAGCGTGGGATATCTCATTTCCGACGGTCATGTCCGTATCGGAATTGCTACCGATTTGGGCTGTGTCACGGAAGAGGTGTCAGAGGCGGTGGCTGGAGCCGAACTGTTGCTTCTGGAAGCGAATTACGACAGAGAGATGCTGATGAATGGGCCTTATCCCTATTATTTGAAGAAGCGGATTTTAAGCGATCGAGGGCATTTGTCCAACGAAGCCGCGGGAGCCGTGGCGGTTTCGGCGGCGGAGGAAGGTACGCAGCAGATTGTCCTGGGTCATTTGAGTCAAAACAACAATACGGCGGGCCTTGCCATGGCGGCGGTTCGCAGCGCCATCATTCGGGCGGGCGGCGCCTTGGGGACGAAGGTCCAGCTTCAGGTTGCGCCCCGGCTGGAGCCAAGCCCGGTATACAGCGTGGAATGAGAAAGACATGTGGAATATTAAAATCGTTTGTGTGGGGAAACTAAAGGAAAAGTTTTTCCTAGATGCCGTTGGTGAATATGAAAAACGCCTGTCTCATTTTTGCCGGCTGGAGATTCGGGAGCTTTCAGAGGAACGGCTGCCGGATCATCCATCTCTGAACCGGATTGCGGCGGCGCTGCAAAAAGAAGAAGAAAGAATCCGGCCACAGATTTCAGGGCAGGATCCAGTCATTGCCCTTTGCGTGGAGGGAGTGGGCTTGTCCAGCGAGAAGCTGGCAGGCAGGATGGAAGGCTGGGCCATGGAAGGCCGGTCCCGGATGACTCTTGTCATCGGCGGCTCTTATGGTTTATCGCCCGGCGTAAAAGAACAGGCATCCCTTCGGCTGTCTCTGTCTCCCATGACCTTCCCACACCATTTGGCCCGAGTGATGCTTTTGGAACAGCTTTACCGCTGCTTCCAGATCAGGGAGGGCACCAAATATCACAAATAGGATCAGCTGCCGGCAGGGGAACCGAGAAACGCATTTTCCATTGAAAAAAACTCTGAAAGGAGTGCGATGCTATGGCCTTTTGTGAACACGGCGCCGGGAAAGGCGAAAAGATCAAAAAAGACCGTCCGGTTTGCAAAGCGCCCCGGAAAGCGGATCCGCTCCCGGGAGCGGAAGCGGAGAGAAAGGTATCTGGCGGAAAAAAGGCCGGTCCCGTATGGCCCAGGGACACGTTCGGCCAGCCGGAGCAGGCGGAGATGCTCATCAGAATGAGTGATTTTGGCTCGGCGGCGGAAGTGACCATATCCATGCTGCGCGCATTTGGCGTTCCGGTGTATCATCGCTACATGGGCGACGGGCAGCTGGGGAAGGTCATTTTGGGGTTTTCCGGCTATGGAATTGAATTGTATGTTCCTCAAAGCATGCTGAAATTGGCGAAAGAGCTTTTAAAGACCTCTGGGGAAGAATGAATGGAAGGAGCGGGTTGAATGACCTACCGGGAAGAATATCAAAAATGGATGGACAGCGGTGTCCTGAAAGAATCGGAACGGGAAGAGCTTCGCAGGCTGGCCCATGATGAAAAGGAATTGGAAAGCCGTTTTTATGGCCCATTGGAGTTCGGAACTGCGGGGCTTCGAGGTGTGATGGGAACCGGGCTGAACCGGATGAATCCTTATGTTGTACGCCATGTCACCCAGGCTTTTGCCCAGGTCATTTTGACTGAGAAAGGCGAAGCGGCGAAACGTTTTGTTGCCATTTGTTTTGACTGCAGGAACAACAGCATCGAATTTGCGCGGGAAGCGGCCTGCGTTATGGCGGGAAACGGTATTCCGGTGCTGCTGTTCCGCAATTTGCGGCCCACGCCGGAGCTGTCATTTGCGGTCCGGGAATATGACTGCATTGCCGGCATCAACATTACCGCCAGCCATAACCCGAAAGAATACAACGGATATAAAGTGTACTGGTCGGACGGCGCCCAGCTGCCGCCTCAACATGCCGCAGCCATTGCAAGGCGCATGAAAGAAATTGATTTATTCGGCGGGATTCGCCGGATGGAGTATGGAGCTGCGATAGAAAAAGGGATGATTTCCCTTTTGGGCGCGGAGACCGACGCGGC
>JAQVYO010000143.1 GCA_028708585.1 Oscillospiraceae bacterium | reverse complement strand
CTGTACTTGCCCGATTACATTCGCCCCCTAGCCTTGACAATACCGTTTGTTTTTGTGTATCATTGAATGATAAAAGGGGCGGGAGAAAGCTATTTGATTTGGGGTGTTAGAATGGTGATCGACGAACTCATCGAACAGGCAAAGAATCGATCCCGGGGCAGGAAGGTCAAAGACGTCCGGGCCGGGCTGGGGTATACCTGCGTTATGCTGGAAGACAGCGCCTGCGGACTGGCTTATACCTTTCGCAATGCCATGGGACATTGCTGCGGGGTGATTCCGGATGCGGGAACGCTGGTGGGAAGGGACAGCGGGGAACTGATTTCCTGGGCAAAAGAAGGGCACATGCTCAAGTCCGCGATTGGGCTTGCCACCATCAATGCCATATTAAATAACCCGTCCGCCGCGTTTCCAAGCGGGAATGTGATCCAAGCATTTGATGTGAAGCCATCTGAAACGTTTGGGATGATCGGAGAGTTTTCTCCTATTTTGTTTCGCGTGAAAGAGATGACCGGCAACATTTACGTGTTTGAGCAGGAGGTGGTGGAAGGGGACGGCCTGTATCCTTCCAGTCAAATTCCAGAGCTTCTTCCTTCTTGCAATGTGGTGGTGATTACGGCCACCAGCATCATCAATCATTCCATTGACGGTATTCTGCCCTATTGCAAAAACGCCCGGCAGGTTTGTATCACCGGGCCGTCCACTCCCATTTGCCCCGAGGTTTTCCAAAAATACAATGTTACCATGCTTGCGGGCAGCGTTGTGGAAAAACCGGATCTGGTGCTTCAGTTTGTCAGCCAGGGAGGCGGAACGATGAACATGAAACCGGCGATCCGTCATGTATTGGTTCCAGTGTGATCAAACAAAAACAAGGAGCTTTCCCAGTTTTTTTGGGGAAAAGCTCCTTGTCTTTTTCTGAAATTGGCGGAACAATCCGGTTCAATCTTTTTTCTGTGTTTCGTTTTCGGCAGGGGATCCTTTGCGGGATTCCCGCATTTTGGCCATGGCCAAAATACGTTCCTGAGTGCGGAGGATCTGATCCAGTTTCTCGTGCAGGTCTTCCACGATGATTTCAGATTTTAAATTGACCTTGTAATCGTTTTCCGCCCGCATTCTGTCTTTTTCGTCCTGCCGGTTCTGACTCATCATAATGATAGGAGCTTGAATCGCCGCTATGCAGGACAAAATCAGGTTGAGCAAAATAAACGGATAAGGGTCATAGGGATGCGTCAGAAACAATGCGTTGAGGACAATCCACGAGATGAGGGCCAGGCAGAACAAAACGATAAAAGCCCAGCTGCCGGCAACCTGTGCCAATTTATCGGACAGCCTTGTTCCAAAAGACAGATTTTTTTTCGTTTTGTTTGTGTTTGCTGCGATGGACTTTTGCAGCAGCATATGGATCAGTTCTTCGTCTTCCCGCGTATCTTCATAATCAGATCCTAAAATAAAATTAACAAGTTCGGATTTGGAAGGTCCATTCAAAGTAATCGTCCTCCTTTTTGCCGCCTTGACACCATGAACGGGAAATATCCGTTTGGAATATTGATTGGATATTTTTTGAAAAAGCGGGCACATATTATTATAGTTCACATTCCTATATTTTCAAGCTGTTTTTTGGTAAAACCGAACCTTGAATGTCTCCCTGGGCTTTGCGGTATAAAAATTTGCAAATACCGTTGACAAACCGAAAGATCAATGATACACTGTCCATGCAAGTTGTTTGCATGCTAACTATTTTGGATCAAAAGCATTGAATTATGATTGATCCAGACTGGAATTGTTTGCGCCAATGGCGGCTTCATATTAAAAATTGAACATGAGACATAAGTTCCTTTGATAAAAAGGGGAAGCAAAAGTCGATTCAAAGGCAAAAAAGGAGAATGGGACGCAGTTTACATTAGAGCCCAAAAAACTTCACAAACGCTGAGGTATGTGTTTGTGGGGCTTTTTTTATAGAGGGATATCATTTTTACGGAGAATATACTATAATGAAAGTACATTCCAAAAACTATATGCTTCACTTTAAAAGGCAGGTGCGAAAAACCATGAAGGGACTGGGGGGCTGAAAATGTTTACCATGGGAATTGATGTTGGCTCCGCTTCTTCCAAAGTTGTAATTCTGAAAGACGGGGAGACGATTGCAGCGGCTGAGGTTGTTCAAATTGGCACAGGCTCTTCCGGACCGAAACGGGCTTTGGATCAGGCGCTGAGTAAAACGGGCTTGAAAATGGAGGATATTGCAAAGACGGTTGCGACGGGCTATGGCAGATTTGCTTATGAAGGCGCGGATAAGCAGATCAGCGAGATCAGTTGCCACGCAAAAGGAATCTACCATCTGATCCCGACAACCAGAACCATTATTGATATTGGCGGGCAGGACGCTAAGGCTATTAAGCTGGATGCCAAGGGGCATGTAAAACAATTTTATATGAACGACAAATGCGCCGCCGGCACCGGAAGGTTCCTGGACGTGATGTCAAGGGTGCTTGAAATCTCCATCGAAGAAATGGCGGAATACAGCGCCCGCGCCGCCAATCCTGCCACGGTAAGCAGCACGTGTACCGTGTTCGCCGAATCGGAGGTCATCTCCCAGCTTTCAAAAGGGATTGCCAAAGAAAATATCATCGCGGGGGTTCACCAATCGGTGGCCAGCAAGGCATGCGCCCTGCTGTACCGGGCGGGCGTGGAGGAAGACATTGTGATGAGCGGCGGTGTTGCCAAAAACCAGGGCGTTGTAGACGCCATCAGCAGAGAATTGAAAAAACCGGTCAAAGTTGCGCCAAATCCGCAAACCACCGGTGCATTGGGCGCGGCATTGTTTGCCTATGAAGAAGCAAAGCGATCTTAAGGAGGGAATAAAATGAGTGAATTGAACCTTGAAAGCATGTCTGCCAAACAGCTTCTTGCTTATTATAGCGAAAAAGCCTATCAAGATGCAAATGAAGCCCATAAGAATGGAAAGCTGATCTGCTGGTCCGCATCGGTAGCGCCTAGTGAGTTCTGTGATGCCATGGACATTTGCACTGTTTATCCGGAGAACCATGCCGCGGCTATCGGCGCCCGAAAAGGATCACCGGCGTTGCTGGAACTTGCGGAAAAGAAAGGGTATTCTATTGACTGCTGTTCCTATGCCCGGGTCAACTTCGGCTATTTGGAGCTGTTGAAGGAAGAGGCTCTGACCGGCGTAACGCCTCAGGCCCTTGCCGATGCGCCAGCCGACCGGCTGCCTCTGCCAGACCTTGTGATTACATGCAACAATCTCTGCAACACTCTTTTAAAATGGTATGAAAATCTTGCGGCGGAACTGCATATTCCGTGCATTGTGATCGACGTACCCTTCAACCACACCGTGCCGATGCCTCAGTATGCCAAGGATTATGTGAAGAGCCAGTTCCAATATGCCATTGAGCAGCTGGAGCAGATCTGTGGGAGACCGTTTGACTATGATAAATTCCTGGAAGTGCAGAAACAGGCGCAGCGCTCGGTTGCGGCATGGGATCGCGTCGCAAAAATGACGAGCTATAAGCCTTCGCCCATGAACGGCTTTGACTTCTTTAATTACATGGCTCTGATTGTCTGCGCGAGAAGCAAGAAAGACAGTGAGATTGTTTTTAATAAACTGGCGGATGAGCTGGAGGAAAAGCTCAAAAAGGGCGAATATGCCTTTGGAGACAACGAAAAATTTCGCTTTACCTGGGAAGGAATCGCCTGCTGGCCCTATCTGGGCCATACGTTTAAGTCGCTGCGCTCTTTAGGCGTTCTGCTGACCGGTTCCGGCTATCCCGGAATGTGGTCCCTTCATTATACGCCGGGCAACATGGACGAGATGGCCGAAGCATATGCCTCAATTTACACTAATGTGGCGCTTCCAGAAAAGGTGGACGCCATTGGCAAAGTCATTGAAGGCGGAAAATGTGACGGTATTGCCTATCACATCAACAGAAGCTGCAAAATTATGAGCTTTCTGACGGTGGAGACGGCAGATATGGTCAAGGAAAAAACCAAGGTTCCGTTTGTAACGTTCGACGGCGACCAGACCGATCCCAGCAACTTTTCTCCGGCACAGTTTGACACGCGTGTTCAGGCGCTTGCGGAAATGATGGAACAAGAAGCTGCGGAAAAAGACAAGAAAGCACAATAAGGGGGTGACGATGATGAGTAAAATTGATACGTTAATTGGTGAACTGCAGGAAGTGGCCGCGCATCCAAAACGCGCAATAGAAGCTTA
>JAQVYO010000142.1 GCA_028708585.1 Oscillospiraceae bacterium | reverse complement strand
CCGGAATCCAGCGGGAAGATCTGTGCGCCGCCGCCGTCGCCTCGGTGGTCCCGGAGCTGAAAAACACTTTGGAACACGCGGTGTACTCCCATCTGAACCAAATCCCTTATTTTGCGGACGGGAGCGCGAAAACGGGAATTTCCATTGAACCGCAGCGGCTGCGGAGCTTTGGCATCGACCGGTTGGCAGACCTGGAAGCGGCGCGCCGTGACTATGGCGGCCCGCTTTTGGTCATTGATTTCGGCACGGCAATCACCTACGACGTTCTGACGGAAACAGGAGTATCTTTAGGGGGAGCCATTTCCCCAGGAATCCAAATCTGTGCGGAAGCCCTTTGGGAAAAGGCCGCCCAGCTTCCTCGGTTTTCCATTCAAAGGCCGGAGGCCCTCCTTGCAAAAAGCACGGTGGACAGTATGCGGTCCGGCCTGATATTCGGCTGTGCCGGGCAGGTTGAGTATTTTGTGCGGGAATGTAAAAAGCTATTTCAAACCGATTTAACAGTCATCGCCACCGGCGGATGTTCCGTTTTGCTTCGCGGCATCACCGACGCAATCGATATTTATGATGAAAATCTGACTCTAAAAGGCATCCGATATTTATATGATCGAAATCATCCAAAAAATTAAAGCGCCGGGAGGCTGTGCCAAACGAATTTACGATAGTAAAATCGCACAATAAAAAACAGTCCAGGCAAACAATAAAATGCGCTTTGAACGGGCTTTTGGAGCCGGTTCAAAGCGCATTTTTATGCATTATTTTTTAGCAAGGACATTTGCGGCAGCCGCCTTTTTCATGAAGACTGCCCTCGCAAACACAACGGCGGGGCGGGAATCCCCGCCGTTTGCGCCCGGGATCATAGGGAGCCAGCCGGACGCTTCCGGTTTTTTGAATCTGCGCGGGTGCCAGGCTTTCGGGGGCCAAGGCGCATTTTTTGTCCTCAGCCGGTTCGCGAACCCGATTGGGCTTTGCCCGCCCCCGCGCTCCATTTTCCGCATCGGTCCCCCCAGCAGGCTTTCGGCGTTTCATTGACAGAAATATGGATGACTTCGCACATATTCGCACAGTCTTTGCATTCCATGCTCTGGACTGTAAAATCGTCGTAAACGCTGTCAAATCCGCAAAATCTGGTTTCATCGCCGGAGGCCTCCAGTTCTTCTTTTGCAAGAATCGCCGCTCCATAAGCCCCCATAACGTCATAATAACGGGGAATGATAACACTCTGATTTAAAATTTTTTTAAAAGCCGAAACAATGCCAACATTCGCAGCTACACCGCCCTGAAACAGAATCGGCCCACAAATTTCTTTTCCTTTGGCCAAGTTGTTCAAATAATTGCGTGCCAGCGCTTCGCACAGCCCCGCAATAATGTCCTCATTGCAGTGGCCGGTCTGCTGCTTATGGATCATATCCGATTCCGCAAAAACGGCGCACCGCCCCGCAATCCGTACCGGGTTTTTAGATTTGAGAGCATATCCGCCAAACGCCTCAATAGGAATATCCAGACGGGCAGCCTGCCGATCCAAAAAAGATCCGGTTCCCGCGGCGCACACCGTATTCATGGCAAAATCATACACGATCCCATCCCTCAGAAAAATAATTTTAGAGTCTTGTCCGCCGATTTCCAGGATGGTCCGAACATCCGGCTCAACGCTGGACGCCGCCACGGCATGCGCGGATATTTCGTTTTTGATTACGTCCGCGCCGATCAGCATCCCGGCCAGCTGCCGCCCGCTGCCGGTAGCTCCCGCTCCCCGTATTTCGGCGCCGCCAAAATGTCCGGCCAAGCACTTTAGCCCTTCTTTCAAAGTGTCCACCGGGCGCCCGCTGGTTTTGAGATATAATTTTTCACAAATATTTTTCTCTTCGTCCATCATTACAAGATTGGTGCTGACAGATCCCACATCCACGCCCAAATAATACGTTTTTTCCAAAAGGACCAGCCTCCTTTCGTATCTTTCATTTCGGATTTCTCTAAACGCCCTTGCTGGGAAATTGCCTCATGTTCAAAGCGGCTCTGGGATGAGACGCTTTCTGATTTTGATTTCTTCTGCCCTTTAACAGGTCCAAAAACGCTTCGATTCTGGTGATATAGCCAGCTTCTCCGGTTACTTCATCCACAATCAGCGTCATAATGGGAATTCCCTTGTCCTCCTGAATAACGGGAAGGATGGATTTCGCAACAACTTCCGGCATGCAGCCCAGTGGAAAAACTTGAATGGCGCCGTCCATTCCCTGCGCTTTTGCCAAAGCTGCCTCCCCGACACATTCCTTGCCGTGTCCCCCCACCGAATATTTCAGATACGGATCCGAAGCTTTATAAACATCCCGAGAGCCTAACCGAAAGGGCTTTCCTATCATGTTTTTTACCCACCAGCTGGGGGACAGCATCCGCTTGCTGGATACGCCGTATCCCATCAGCTTTTCCTCAATATATAAATTGGAGAAGGGGTCGATAATGGTAAAGATCTCCCCAATGATGGAAACGTTCAGCGGATTTTTTGACTTGTCTGCCGGGACCGCGTCCAGCCGCCGCCCATAGTCCTGCAAAACCTCCATGGTTTCCTCCGGGCTTTCGGTTTTCCGCACTTTGGTTTTATACTCATGCAAAAGCCGCCGGCACTCCCCCTTGTGCACTTCGTATCCGGCTCGCTCATATGCTTTTGCATCCAGCCGGTCGCACAATTCAACCACCTGATAAGCAAGGCGCAACGCCCTCAGTTTTTCCACGGGGTGAACCGGGGAAGCCGCGGCAACCGTTCCAATTCTGCGTATAAATTCCTTCACACCCACATCGGAAGACAAATCTGCCACCACAAAATCCGTTCGATATCCCAATTTTTTCAGGGTTCTCATGGCAAGCTCGCAGTATTCCCCAAATCTGCACGGCCCGCAGCTTCCCGTGATCCACATGGTATCCGCCCCCTGACGGGCGGCCAAAATGAAATTGCCCAGTATCAGCTTAAACGGAAGGCAGATTTCCTCGGGGGCATAATAAGAACCCACTGCAAGGGTCTTGCTGTTATTTGTTTCCGGCATCACATAGGGGAGCGCAAGGCCCTGGCAAAGGGTCTTTGCCGCAATGGCCACATTACCCATATTAGGAAAGGTGACGACCAAATTCGCACCTCCTTTTCAGCATATCGGAAAACGCTTCAATTCTGGTGTCAAATCCCGCTTCTCCGGTGTGTTCATCCAACTTCAGAACCATAAAAGGGAAATCGCCAATCTCGCTTTGAATCAGCTCGGTCATCACCGAATCGATGCCGCAGGAAAACGACGAGAGATAAAGAATTCCATCTGCCAGTCCTTTCTTGCTAATATAAACCGAAGCGCCGTAATATTCGCCCGCAAATGTCCAAAAGGGCTTTTTAAACAAGGTTTGAATCTGAGCATCTATGTCTCCCCTGTCCACTTGCTGGTAGGTCATCACGCCGATTCCCAATTCATTGAGCTTCTTTTTGACGTTCATATTGATAAACTGGTCATAAATGTTGTACACATGTCCCACCAGGGCAATTTTCAGCGGGTATCCTGCCTCGTTGTATCCGATCTGCTCCATTTGCTGCGCTTTCCGCGCCCTGTCAAAGGCAAGGGCAATTTTGGTGTCGTCCTTTTGAATAAAGCCTCCCGCCTGTTTCGCCCATTTTATCAGTTTGCCGTATTCCAGAGAAGTAACCGGCGCGTCAATCAGCGGCGGAAGATCCGGAATATTGTTGGAGATCAACTCAATTAATCCGCAGAACATGGGGCAGATGTATTCCTTGTCCCTGACACCAATCAAACGCGGCGTCAATAAAGCGTCGCACCGATCTTTCAGCCAGTCCACATGTCCATGAAAGATCTTCATTGGAAGACAAGCTTCATCCACGCAACATCGTACCCCCCGGTCCAGAATTTTTTTGTTGGTGGGCGGAGAAACTACAACCTCCGCTCCCAATTCCTCCAGGAAGGTTTTTGCAAATGTGTGGTATTTCGCGTACATCAGGCCCCTGGGCAGTCCAATTTTCATATTGTCCCTCTGGTCCAAAGAAATTTTTATTGCCAAATTTGGTTTCCAATGGATTAGTATATCCGGTTTGCACCTTTTTAAGCCACGCCTAGCAAACTTCTATAATCAACGCAAAACACACGGCTTCTCACAGCAGAAACTGGAGGGACGGTTTCCTATGCCTACCGCAGCGCTTTCTTCCATCGGCGCCATCCATCTCCTCAATTAGAACGGCCGCATGGTAAACCAAATAATCCCATTCTTTTGCTTGAATTGACATGTTTTTGTGGTACAATAGAATTACTCGCAGAACAAAATTCAAAG
>JAQVYO010000141.1 GCA_028708585.1 Oscillospiraceae bacterium | reverse complement strand
GAGGTTGTTTTGATTATTGAAATTGTCATGGGAGGTATTCCTAATGAAAAGGATATTGGCGGCTTTTCTATCCGTGATGCTGTTTGTCTTACCGGTGTCTGCCGCGGCGGCATATAAAGCAAAGGCACCGGAAGCAAACCAGAATCCCAATTTGCACGGCGCGGTTGTTTCGCCCGCCGAAAACGTAAAGGAATCGAAAACGGCGGCGCCTAAGGGGACAAAGCTGCCTGCGGCTACGAAAGCGCCCAAAGAAAATCAAAAACCCAGATCCAACATTGAAACTAATCTGCTGAAAATGATCGGAAAATCCGACGGGGATCCGGTTGAATCCACGGCAGCGGCGCCAGAACAGCCCACAGCCACCCCGACCACCCTGCCCAAGCCGAATGCCGGTTCCACCGTCAAAACCAGTTTATTAGAGAAAATGGGAGACTCCAACGCGGCAAAAATATCCGCATCGCCCCATACAAACCATAAAGAAAATCCTTCCCCTGCGGTTTCCAGCACAGACGCTAAGGACAAGAGCAAATCCGGCAGCTCCAACGATGGGACGGACGGAGCCAAGGGAGGAAATCAGTTTGGCGCACCGGCGGAAGCCGCATCGGACAAGAACACAGGGAATGCATCCGCTGCCAAAACGCCCATAAAGGAAAACCCCCAGGGAGTACCGGAACCCAAAGCGGAATCTGCCGTTTTGATGGAGAAGGAAACAGGGACTATTCTATATGAAAAGAATGCCCATAAAAAGCTGGAACCTGCCAGCGTTACAAAAGTTATGACATTGCTGCTGATTACCGAGGCCATCGAAGACGGCAGGCTTTCCAGGCAGGATATGGTGACGGTCAGCGGATATGCCGCAGGCATGGGAGGCTCTCAGGTGTTCCTGGAAGAAGGGGAGCAAATGAGCGTGAATGATCTTTTGAAGGCTGTGGCCGTGGCGTCCGTAAACGACGCGGCGACGGCACTGGCCGAAGCGGTGGCCGGAAGCGAGGAAGCGTTTGTAGCGCGCATGAATGAACGCGCCAAGGAACTTGGCATGAAGGATAGCACATTTCAAAATTGCACCGGCCTGCCGGCCGAGGACCATGTGACCTCCGCTTACGACATTGCCGTAATGTCCCGCCAGCTGCTGAAATGTCCTTTTATCCGGGAGTTCACGACAATTTGGATGGATTCCCTGCGTGATGGCGCTTTCGGGCTTTCCAACACCAATAAGCTCATTCGTTTTTATAAAGGCGCAACCGGGCTGAAAACCGGTTCCACCGCCACCGCCCTGTTTTGTCTGTCTGCCACCGCCCAGCGGGACGGAATGGAACTGATTGCGGCGGTGATGAAAGCGCCCACCTCAGTTGACCGGTTTGAGACGGCCAAGAGTCTGCTCAATTATGGATTTGCAAATTATCAGATCGTGGATGTGCATCCGGAGCAGGCCATGCCTCCCGTGGATGTAGAACTGGGAGTCAAAAACGCGGTCCAGCCCGTGCTGGCCAAATCCAGCCGGATTTTGGTGGAAAAAACCGCCGTAAAATCACTGACCCAAAAGACCGCAGTTTGCGGCAAGGTGCAGGCCCCAGTTGAAAAAGGGCAGAAGCTGGGCGAAATGGTGGTTTCTGTAAACGGCCAGGTAAGGGAAACCATTCCTGTTGTCGCTTCGGAAGCGGTGCCACGGCTGACAGTGGGCGGTTTGTTCAAGAAAATGACCGAGCTTCTATTTATGAAAGAAAAATAGCCGCAAAGAGAAAGGAGCGTGACGACGGTGGCCATCACGCTCCTTCCCTTCTCGGGTAAACAGGATTTTGCCGTGATGCAAAAGCCGGGTTTGCCCCATTTCTTTGGGCAGGGGTTTGAATTTGAAAACCAAAAAAGAGTCATTTTCTGACGCGGAAATCGCACCTGTCTATGATATAATACTGACAAGCATAGGCTGAACTATGCTTATGGAAATTGGGGAGGCGTTGTTATGATAACGGTGGATTTAAAAAATCTTTACCCTTTTATTTCGGGAGAGAAGCTCTGCGCGCTGGAGCCGGAAGTGCGCGCCGCCCATAAACGGCTGGAGCAGAAGGCCGGCCCGGGAGCGGAATTTACGGGATGGCTGGATGCCCCGGTTTCCTATGACCGGGAAGAATTTCGACGGATCAAGGCTGCCGCCGCGAAAATCCGGATGAATTCCAAAGCGTTGGTGGTAATCGGTATCGGCGGCTCCTATTTGGGCGCCCGGGCGGCGCTGGAGCTTCTTCGGTCGCCCAACTACAACTTAAAACAGAAAGATACTCCGCTTATTTTCTTTGCAGGGAACACCCTTTCCACCGATGCCGTTCGGGAGCTGTTCACGTTTTTAGAGGGAGAAGATTTTTCCGTAAACATCATTTCCAAATCGGGAGGCACCACGGAACCCGCCATAGCCTTTTCTCTGTTCCGGGATCTGCTGGAACGGAAATACGGTCCGCTTGCAAAAGAGCGCATTTATGTGACCACAGACCGGGAAAAAGGCGCGCTGCGGAAGCTGGCGGAGGAAGAAGGCTGGGAAAGCTTCGTGATCCCCGGCGATGTGGGCGGCAGGTATTCGGCGCTTACGGCGGTGGGGCTTTTGCCGATGGCCGCTGCGGGCATTGATGTGGACGCCGTCTTGGCGGGAGCGGGAGCGGCTCGGCTGGAATATGGGCGGAAAAGCATGGAAAACCCCGTGTGGCAATATGTATCAGCCAGAAACGCTCTGTACCGAGCGGGCAAACGCATGGAACTTCTGGCCTATTATGAGCCATCCTGCCGGTTTTTTGCGGAATGGTGGAAGCAGCTGTTCGGCGAAAGCGAGGGGAAAGACGGGCGGGGCCTGTTCCCCGCCAGCGTAGAATATACGGCGGACCTGCATTCCATGGGCCAGTATGTTCAGGATGGGGAGCGCCTGATGTTTGAAACCGTTTTATTCGTTCAAAATCCCCGGGGAAGTCTTGCCGTTACCGGAAAAAACGACCGGAGTCTTTCCTATCTGGACGGAATGCTGCTTTCGGAGGTCAACCGGCAGGCCATGCGGGCGACTGCCCTTGCCCATGTGGACGGCGGCGTGCCCAACCTGCTGCTGTCCGTGCCGGAACTGAGCGACGAGGTTTTTGGCCGCCTGGTTTTCTTTTTTGAGCTTTCCTGCGGGATTTCCGGATACTTGCTGGGCGTCAATCCCTTCAATCAGCCGGGGGTGGAGGCGTATAAGCAGAATATGTTCGCGCTGCTGGGAAAGCCAGGCTATGAGACCAAGCGGGCGGAACTAAACCGGCGGCTTTCAGACTCGATCGTTTCGCAGGGAAAAAACGAGCGGAGTTTTTAAAAATTGTACAAAACTTGATTGAAATTTCACGGTAAAAATGGTAACATATCAATAGACCAATTGTAAAGACCAATTGTCTCCGTATGAATAAAATGAAAAGGAGTGGTTTATTTGGTTAAGGTTATCATGGGCGTCAAAGGTTCTGGGAAAACAAAGCATTTGATTGACCTTGTCAACGTTGCCGCGCACAGCGAAGCGGGCAATGTCATCTGTATCGAACGCGGCCCAAAACTGATTTATGATGTCCACTACAAGGTGCGCCTGGTAGAAGCCAGCCGGTTTGACTTTAAAAGTTTTGAATTTCTAAAGGGATTTATCAGCGGCTTGTATGCCTGCGATTTCGATATATCCCATATATTTGTTGACAGCCTTTGCAAAATTGTTCCTTCTTCCCCAACCGATCCGGAAACCATTGAATTTTTAAATTGGCTGGATGCGTTCAGCGAAAAGAATGGAATCCGATTCACCATTACGATTAGCGCCGACATCAATCTGGCAACGGAGGAAATGAAGAAATATTTGACCGCATAGACGGGTTTTGGGATCAAATAAAGGAGAAATTTTTCCCGGATCAAAGTTTTGGCGCACCCCGGGGGAAAGCTGCCCCGCGGGGGCTTTCCCTCTGGAGTTCAGTGAGAACGAAAGAAAAAGAAAGAGTGTTTTTGCCGCCCTGCTCAAAAAGCAGGGCAGGCACTTTTTCGGGAAAGGAGCATACGATTGAAGACGGGCGCGTTGATTGTTGCGGCGGGGCTATCCTCTAGAATGAACGGCTTTAAGCCGATGCTGAAGCTGTGCGGGACCACTATTATCAAAAAGACAGTCGATACTCTTCAGCAGGTGGGCGCTTCTCCTATTTATGTAGTGACGGGATACCGGGGGGATCTTTTGGAACGGCATCTTTCCCGCATTTCGGGCCGTGTTGTTGTGGAAAAATCCTTTTCCCGCTATTACTATGCGGCAAACGTTCGGGGTCGCGGATTGTTCTGGACAGTGACGCCTTCGG
>JAQVYO010000140.1 GCA_028708585.1 Oscillospiraceae bacterium | reverse complement strand
GGAAACGGATGCCGCAGGCACCGGTGCGGCAGGCACTTTGAGAATACGGAAAATGAAACGGAGGAACCTCATGAAAATCACGATTCCCATGAATGAGCAAGAATTGGAATCCGGCGTATGCCCGTCCTTTGGACGCGCGCCGTATTTCCTGCTCTATGATACTAATACGAACGAGAGCAAATGGATTGCCAACAGCGCGGCGGAAAGCTCGGGCGGAGCAGGCATCGCCGCGGCGCAGCTTCTGGCGGACAGCGGCGCGGACGCTCTGATTACGCCCCGCTGCGGAGAAAACGCGGAAAAGGTACTAAGCGGCGCGAAGATCAAGGTTTACCGCTCCATAGAGGGAACGGCACAGGAAAATATCGATGCGCTGGCCGCGGGAAAGCTTTCGCCGCTTTCCAAATTTCACACGGGCTTTCACGGCCATGGCGGATAAGCCCCTGACCATAGCGGTGCTCAGCGGCAAGGGCGGCACGGGGAAAACGCTGGTATCGGTCAATCTCGCGGCGGCGGCTGGAGACGCGGTGTATCTGGACTGCGACGTGGAGGAACCCAACGGCCATCTGTTTTTTAAGCCTGAAGCCGCGACAGAGGAACCCGTTGCGGTCAAAATCCCGCAAATTGATGCGAATTTTTGCACCGGCTGCCGGAAATGCGTGGAATTCTGCGCGTTTCACGCGCTGGCCTTTACCGGAAATCGCCCCATGCTGTTTGACGAGGTCTGTCATTCCTGCGGCGGCTGCGCCCTGCTCTGCCCCGCCGGGGCCATCCGGGAAACGGACAAGGCTGTGGGGACAGTTTCCTCTGGAATATCCGACGGTGTAGATGTGTATACGGGGCGGCTGAACATCGGGGAAGCCTCCGGCATTCCGGTCATTAAGCGGCTGCTGGAAAAAATTCAAAGCAGCGGGAACCGCCCCGTTTTCATCGACTGTCCCCCCGGCAGCGCCTGCGCCGTGATGGAGAGCATCAGGGACGCGGATTTCTGTGTTCTGGTGGCGGAGCCCACCATATTCGGCGCACACAATCTGGCCATGGTTTATGAATTGGTTTCGCTGTTTCATAAGCCCTTCGGCGCGGTGCTCAACAAATGTCAGGAGGGTGAAAACCCTTCGGAGACGTTCTGTCTTGCGCACCGCATTCCCATTCTCGGGCGCATCTCGTTCGATGCCGAGTTGGGCGCTCTGAGCGCGGAGGGCGGCATTGCCGTGCGGGAAAACGAGCGATACCGCGCGCTGTTTGGCTCCCTGCTGGAGCAAATCGGAAAGGAGGCGCGGCATGAAGCAGCTTCTGATTCTCAGCGGTAAGGGCGGCACGGGAAAGACCACCGTCGCCGGGGCATTTATTTTCCTGTCACAGGCAAAGGCCTATGCCGACTGCGATGTGGACGCGCCCAACCTGCGCCTGATTTCCCATTGGAGCAGCCCGCCCCAGTGCGCCGACTATTTCGGTATGCCGAAAGCTCAAATTGATCCTGACAAATGTATCGGCTGCGGGGCGTGCCTCTCCCATTGCCGGTTTGACGCAATTGAAGCCAGAACCCCATTCAGGGTGAAACCCTTTGCCTGCGAGGGCTGCGGGGTCTGCGCGTCGGTCTGCCCGGCGGGTGCGGTATCCATGGAACCGGCCGTCGCGGGGAAATTGGCGCTGTACCGGGACGATATCCGCGTTTTCTCCACGGCGAAACTCGCAATGGGCAGCGGCACCTCCGGCAAACTGGTGACCGAGGTGAAAAAACGGATGGCGTCAGCCGCCGGAAATGCGGAGCTGGCGGTGATTGACGGCTCCCCCGGCATCGGCTGCCCGGTGATCGCCTCCATCAGCGGCGTGGACATGGTGCTGATCGTGGCGGAACCATCCCTTTCCGGCATCAGCGACATGGAGCGCATTGTGAAAACGGCGGAAACGTTCCGGACAAAGACGGCGGTCTGTGTCAACAAGGCCGGCGTGAATCCCGCCAAAACGGAGGAAATCCGCGCGTTCTGCCGCGCAAAACAGCTTCCCTTTGCAGGGGTGATCCCCTTTGACGCGGAGGCGGTGAAAGCCGTCAACAGCGGCAAAAGCATTGCGGAGATGAACTGCCCGTCCGGCCGGGCGGTGCGGAACGTCTACGGGGAAGTCATTACGCTGCTTTTGGGAGGTGAAACGAGATGATGCTCAAAGTCCTGTCGGAAAACACGGCGGCTTCAAAGGAATGCGGCTGCGAGCATGGACTGAGCCTGTATGTGGAAACAGATCAGCACCGTCTGCTGTTTGATACCGGGGCCAGCGGGCTGTTTGCGGAAAACGCCGGCAAGCTGGGGGTTGACCTTTCGGCGGTGGATATTGCCGTATTGTCCCATGGACACTATGACCACGGCGGGGGGGTGAAAACCTTTCTGGAAAAAAACGAACGGGCAAAGGTCTATGTGCAGGAGCGGGCCTTTGAGCCGCATTATGCCAACCGTCCAGACGGGCACAAGGCCTATATCGGCCTTGCTCCGGAACTTTTGCCCAATGAACGCTTTGTGCTCTGCGGACGGCGTCAGAAGATTGACGGGGAATTGGAGCTATTTTCGGAAGTCCAGGAAATCACGTCTGTTCCCTCCGGCAATGCGGAGTTGTACCGAAAGTCGGGCGAAGCCTTTGTCCCGGATGATTTTGCCCACGAGCAGAATCTGGTCATTTGGCAGAGCAAAAGGGCCGTTCTGATTGCCGGCTGCGCCCACTGGGGAATTCTCAACATTGTCCGGCAGTTCGCGTCGGACTACGGGCGTTTTCCCGATGTGGTAATCGGCGGATTCCATCTTCACAGCCGGGGTTCCGGGAAAAACGAATCGTCGGAGGCAGTGGACGCTCTGGCGCGGGAGCTTCTTCAAACCGGGGCACAGTACTACACCTGCCACTGCACGGGGCAGGAAGCGTATCAGCGGTTAAAGGCCGTGATGGGAAACCGCATCGGCTATCTGTCGGCCGGGAGCCGGCTGGCAATCAGTCTGTAAGAGGTGAAGAATATGAGTAAAAGCTGTGATAACAACTGCGGAAGCTGCGGCGAGGAGTGCGCGGACCGCAAAGAGGAAAAGCATGATTTCCGGGCGGCGCTCAATGCGTTGAGCCATGTGAAAAAAGTGATCGGAGTCGTCAGCGGAAAAGGCGGCGTTGGGAAATCCTCTGTCAGCGCCATGCTGGCAGTCACCATGCAGCGGCTTGGATATAAGGTCGGCATACTGGACGCGGATGTGACGGGGCCGTCCATTCCCAAAGCCTTCGGCGTCCGCGGAAAGGCTGAGGGAAGCGAATTGGGGCTGTACCCCAGAAGAAGCAAGACCGGCATTGCCATTATGTCCGTCAATCTGCTGTTGGAGAACGACACCGACCCGGTGATCTGGCGCGGTCCGATTCTCGGGAACACCGTAAAGCAGTTCTGGACGGACGTGATTTGGGGCGACCTGGACTTTCTGTTCATTGATATGCCCCCCGGAACCGGCGACGTGCCCCTGACGGTATTCCAGTCCATCCCCGTGGACGGCATCATCATTGTGACTTTGCCGCAGGAGCTGGTTTCCATGATTGTCTCCAAGGCGGTGAAGATGGCGGAGATGATGAAAATCCCCGTGCTGGGATTGGTGGAAAATATGTCGTATTTTAGGTGCCCGGACAACGGAAAGGACTACAAAATTTTCGGGGAGAGCCATATCGACGAGATTGCCGGAAAACATGGGTTAAAAGTATTGGCAAAGCTCCCCATCGACCCCAAGATTTCGGCCGCCTGCGACGCCGGGAGGATCGAGCTGTTTGACGGAAACTGGTTCGATACTGCCCGCGAACTGCTGGCGGGACAAATGGATCAATCAAATGAATCGGAGGAAAAAAGTATGTTTAGAATCGCGGTTGCCGCCGAAGGCAAAAAGGTGACGGAGCATTTCGGCCACTGTGTCAATTTCATGCTGTTTGACGTGGAAAACAATCAGATCACGAAAGAAGAATCCGTGGACAATCCCGGCCACAAGCCCGGCTTTCTGCCTAACTTCCTCGCCGATAAGGGCGTAAAGGTCATTATCAGCGGCGGCATGGGTCAGGGCGCTGTGGATATTTTCAATGAGCGGGATGTGGAGGTCGTGACGGGTGCTTCCGGCGATGCGAGAACGGCGGCGGAGCGTTATCTGAAAGGCGAACTGAAATCCACCGGCAGCGTCTGCCACGAGCACCAGCACCACGACGAGTGCGGGGAGTAACCCTGCGGGGAGTATTTGCGGCGGTATTTTAACACCGCTTAGGTTCCGGGGGCCGCCATTCCATGGCTGCGGAGTGGCGGGTCCCCTATTTTAGCATTAAAGGCGCCAACGCCTGATTTCAGGATAAAATCATCTGCCGATAAAAGGGCGC
>JAQVYO010000139.1 GCA_028708585.1 Oscillospiraceae bacterium | reverse complement strand
GGAAAGGCCGGTTCATGAAAGAAACGAAACAAAAAACACTGCTGAGCATCGCGGGTTCCGACTGCAGCGGAGGCGCGGGTATACAAGCGGATTTAAAGACGTTTGCCGCCCATGGAGGGTTTGGCATGAGCGTCATTGTGTCGGTCGTGGCGGAGAATACCAGCAGGGTTATTTCCAGAATGGATGTATCGCCGAAGGTCATACAGGATCAAATGACCGCTGTTTTTGAGGACATGGGCGCGGACGGCGTCAAGATCGGCCTTCTGCCTACCGCCGATGCGATGCACGCGGTGGCGGAAAAGCTTCGGGAATACCGCGTGGAACAGGCGGTAGTGGACCCTGTGATGCTGGCAAAGGGCGGTTATCTCCTTTGGGAACCTCAGGCACTGGAGACGCTGAAACAGGAAGTGATCCCTTTGGCTTTCGTCTTGACACCCAACATTCCGGAAGCGGAAGCGCTGACAGGACAAAAAATAAAAACGGTGGAAGATATGCGGCGGGCGGCCCGCCTGCTGCATGAAATGGGAGCTAAGAATGTCCTCGTAAAGGGCGGCCATAAAGCGGGGGATCCGCTGGATCTTTTGTATGACGGGCGGGAAGATCACCTGTTTTCCGCCCGTCGGATCCAATCTTCTAATACCCATGGGACGGGATGCACACTGTCTTCCGCCATTGCCGCAAATTTGGCGAACGGCCTGCCTCTGACCCAGGCGGTGAAGGACGCGAAGGACTATGTTACCGGGGCGATTGCCCATGCGCTTTCTATTGGGAAGGGGCATGGCCCGCTGAATCATTTTTATTTAAATCAAAAAAGCGAACAACTAAAATCAGGAGGAAGATCCTATGAGGACTTGGAAGACGCAGATGGAAGCGGCCAAAAAGGGCATTCAAACGCCGGAGCTTAAAATTGTGGCCGAGAAGGAACAAATGGACGCCGAAATGCTTCGGCGTCTGGTTGCCTGCGGACAGGCGGTGATCCCTGCCAATATACATCATACCGCCCTGTCGCCGGAGGGAATCGGTGCGGGGCTTCGGACGAAGATCAACGTGAACCTGGGGGTGTCCAGTGATTGCAGCCAATATGAAGCGGAGCTTCAAAAAGTCCGGCTGGCTTTGGATTTTGGGGCCGAATCCATCATGGACCTCAGCAACTTCGGAACGACCGGTGTGTTTCGGAAAGAGCTGATCCGGCGATCCGCCGCCATGGTGGGTACCGTGCCTGTTTACGATGCCGTGGGTCATGCGGGGAAAGAGCTGGAGGAACTGACGTCAGATGATTTTCTGAGCGTGGCGGAAGCCCATGCAAAAGAGGGCGTGGATTTCATGACCATCCACGCAGGCATCAACCGGCGGGCCGTGGAAACGTTTCGCCGCCAGGGCAGAAAGCTCAATCTTGTTTCCCGGGGCGGTGCCCTTTTGTTTGCTTGGATGGAGCTTACGGGAAATGAAAACCCGTTTTTCCAGCGGTATGACGAGCTGCTGGGTCTGCTGAGAGCGCATGACGTGACCATCAGTCTGGGTGATGCGCTGCGGCCCGGCTGTTTGGCCGACGGCTCCGATGGGGGGCAGCTGAGCGAATTAATTGAATTGGGGGATTTAACCAGACGCGCGTGGGAGAAGGATGTTGCGGTTTTGGTGGAAGGGCCGGGACACATGGCCATGGACGAGATTGAGGCGAATGTGAAGATGCAGAAAAGGCTGTGCCATGGAGCGCCGTTTTATGTTTTAGGTCCGCTGGTAACGGATATCGGAGCGGGGTATGACCACATTACCGCTGCCATCGGAGGCGCTATGGCCGCGGCGGCCGGCGCGGATTTTTTGTGTTATGTGACTCCTGCGGAGCATCTGCGCCTGCCGGATCTTTCTGATGTGAGAGACGGCATTATGGCAAGCAAGATCGCGGCTCACGCAGCGGATATTGCAAAGAAAATTCCGCATGCCCGGGAACGGGACAACCGGATGGCCGATGCCAGGCGGGAGATGGACTGGGAGGCCATGTTCGCATGCGCCATGGACGGAGAAAAAGCCAAGGCCCGCTTTGAAAGCGTTCCGCCCGCCGACCGGCACACCTGTTCTATGTGCGGCAAAATGTGCGCGGTGCGGATTACCAATCGGATCTTAAATGGAAAAGACGAAGAAAAAGGGAAGGATTGAGATAGGAATGACAATGACGGAATATGTGGCAATGGAACTGACAAAGCTCCGGGCAAAGACGCCTCTGGTACATTTTATTACCAATTATGTAACGGCAAATGATGTGGCAAACGCAGTTTTGGCCATCGGCGCGTCGCCGGTTATGGCGGACGCCATAGAAGAAGCAGCGGATATGACCTCCATTGCCTCGGCGCTGGTGCTGAATATGGGGACCTTGAACCATCGAACGGTGGCTGCTATGCTGGCAGCCGGGAAGCGGGCGAATGAACGGCATATCCCCGTTGTGCTGGACCCGGTGGGGGCGGGGGCTTCTGCTTTTCGGACGGAAACGGTCAAAAAGCTGTTGGCGGAACTGAGGGTCTCCGTTTTGCGCGGAAATTTATCCGAGCTGTCCTGCGTTTCCGGCCTGAATGTGGCAACAAAAGGGGTGGATGTCTCCGCAGAGGATGCGGAAAACGACGCCCGCGCCATTGCAAAGTCTTTGGCGGACCGATTTGGATTTGTGGCGGCCATCACAGGTTCCATGGATGTCATTTCGGATGGTCAAAGGACCATTTGCATACAAAATGGGCACAAGGAGATGACAAAAGTCACCGGAACGGGTTGCATGGCTTCCGGCCTGGTCGGCGCCTTCGCCGGCGCCGGAGCGGGAATGCTGACCGCGGCGGCGGCCGGTGTCGCAGCCATGGGCATTGCAGGAGAGGCTGCATATGAAAAGATCGGCGAAACGGGAACGGGAAGCTTCCACATTGCCCTGCTGGATGCGCTTTCCCGGCTGGACGCCGGGATGTTCTTGGAAAGGGCGAGAATCTATGAAGCCTAAAATCGATTATACGCTGTGTCTTTGCACCGATCGGGATCTCATGCGTGCCCCTTCTCTAGAGAAGGCGGTAGAGCTTGCCGTGCAAGGGGGCTGCACGCTGATCCAGCTGAGGGAAAAAAAGGGATCTTCACTTGAGTTTTACACCATCGCAAAAAGCATCCGGAAACTGACTCGCGCTTTAGGGGTGCCATTTATCGTCAACGACCGGGTGGATATTGCGCTGGCTGTGGATGCGGACGGCGTGCATTTGGGTCAAAAAGACCTTCCGGCAGAGGTGGCCAGAAGGCTGATGGGAGCGGATAAAATCCTGGGTGTTTCCGCCGCCAATCTGAAAGAGGCCCTGGAAGCGCAAGAATGCGGGGCGGATTATCTGGGGGTGGGCGCTTTGTTTCCCACGGAGACCAAGCCGGACGCGGAGAAGACGCCCCTTTCGGAGCTGAAGGACATCCGGCGGCACATAACCTTGCCTGTGGTCGGGATCGGCGGTATCGGCCCGGAAACGGTGCCCCGGCTAAAAGGTACCGGAGTGGATGGAATTGCCGTTATTTCCGCCATTTTGGCCCAAAGGGACATCGCGGGGGCGGCAAGAGAGCTGAAACAATTGTTTTGCAGGATGCGGGAGGAGGGCAATGAAGAACATCACGGCGGCGATTTTTGATTTGGACGGGACTTTGCTGGATTCCATGGACGTTTGGGAAACCGTTGACGTTCGGTTCTTGGAAGACCGGGGTATTCCGGTTCCCCCCGGTTATGCAGAGGCGCTGGGCGCCATGAGTTTTTTCAGTGCCGCTGTTTATACTGCCGGGCGATTTTCCCTGAAAGAAAAGCCGGAGGAAATTATAGGCGCGTGGTTCCGGCTGGCAGCATATGAATATGGGCACAATGTGGCTTGCAAGCCGCATTCTATTTCCCTTCTTTCTTTACTGAAAGAAAAGGGATATAAGCTGGGGGCTGCTACCGACCTGCCACAATGCCTGTATGCGCCCGCGCTGAAACACAACGGAATGGAGCGCCTGTTTGACGCTGTCTGCGGAGCGGAAGAGGCGCGCCGGGGGAAACCGGCTCCGGACGTGTTTTATTCCGCCGCAAAGGCTTTGGGTGTGCATCCTTCTCAGTGTGTCGTATTTGAAGATACGCTGCGGGGAATCCGGGGGGCTAAGGCGGCGGGAATGAAGTCCTGCGGTGTTTATGATTCGCATTCTCAGCGGGATCAGCGGGAAATACGCAGCCTTGCGGACGGATATATCCGCAGCTTAAAAGACGCAATGCAGATGCGCTTTTAACATGGGCGCGGGCAAATAGCAACCGGCCGACAGGAAACGGAAATTTTTCCTGCCGGCCGGTTGTTATTGCGCCATTTATTTGCAATGGATGGAACGTTTGAGCCAAGGCGCTTATTTGTTCAAAATCTCCATTGCCTCATCCCAATAGC
>JAQVYO010000138.1 GCA_028708585.1 Oscillospiraceae bacterium | reverse complement strand
CCAAAAATCGAGAGTTTGCTTCCATTTTCCCCTTTATGCCGTTGCTCTTGCCGGACGATAAAAATATAATAGAAAGAGGAAAATCGTTTTGCCAGCGAGGGAAAAGGTGACTTTCGAGGGTGTGTATGATATAATTTTGCCAAGGAACAAATAATAACCGCGAATGAATACGCGGTTATTATTTGCTTCTCGCCGGGTGTAAAGTGCGTTTTTTGCGGTCCTGGCATTTCCCGGAAAAGCCGGCGTGCCTTCACAAGGCGGGGAGAATTGATATGTGAATTCGGAGGAATGAACATGAATAAACGATACGACGTGGTCATTATCGGCAGCGGCACGGCGGGCATTTACGCTGGATATGAACTGAAAAAGCTGCAGCCCAACCTTCAGGTCTGCATTCTGGACCGGGGCGGAGATATTTACTCCCGCAGCTGCCCAATTGTTGCGGGGCAAGTAAAGGAATGCATCCACTGCAAGGTCTGCGATACTATGTGCGGCTTCGGCGGCGCCGGCGCTTTTTCTGATGGAAAATATAATTTTACCACTGCATTTGGCGGTTGGCTGACCGACTATATGCCTTCCTCGGAAATCATGGAATTGATCAATTATGTGGATTCGGTCAACATGCACTTTGGCGCCACCGATAAAGTTTTTTCCACAGACACTCCGGAGGCCAGGGCACTGGAAAAGCGGGCGCTGGAAAAAGACTTGCACCTGCTGCAGGCCAGGGTAAAGCACTTGGGAACGGAAAACAACCAGAAAATTTTGCAAAATATTTATGAGGAACTTCGCCAGTTCATTGATTTTTATTTCCATATCGGCGCTTCGGAGATTCGCACCATGCCTGGCGGTTATCAGGTGATGACCGATCAGGGAGACGAATTTTCCTGCCGGTATCTGATCGCCGCCCCCGGCCGTTCCGGAGCCGCCTGGTTTGCCGGCCAATGCGCCGCTTTGGGCATGGAACTGATCAACAATCAGGTGGATATCGGCGTGCGGGTGGAGCTTCCTGCCAAAATTTTTGAACATATCACCGATGTAGTCTATGAATCGAAGCTGATCTACCGCACCCAGCAGTACGGCGACCAGGTACGCACATTCTGTATGAACCCATACGGCTATGTTGTTGCAGAGAATGTGGATGGAATCAACACCGTGAATGGCCACAGCTATTCCGACCCGTCCCTGCGCAGCGAAAATACCAACTTTGCCCTTCTGGTTTCCAACCGGTTCACCAATCCGTTTAACCAGCCCTATTTATACGGAAGGCACATTGCCTCCTTGTCCAATATGTTGGGCGGCGGCATTCTGGTGCAGCGATTTGGAGACCTCTTGAAGGGAGTGCGGACCAACGAACACCGGCTAAACAAATCTTTTACACGGCCAACGCTTCAGGCAACGCCGGGGGATCTGAGCCTTGCGCTACCCAAAAGACAGCTGGATGACATCATTGAAATGATCTACGCATTGGACAAAATTGCCCCGGGCACCGCAAATTATGATACCCTGCTCTATGGTGCCGAGGTCAAATTTTACTCCTCTCGCCTCCGGCTCACAAACGTCTTAGAAACGCAGCTCCCCAACTTTTTTGCCGTGGGAGACGGCGCCGGCGTCACACGAGGGCTTGCACAGGCAGGCGCCAGCGGCGTGCGCGCGGCCCGGGAAATTGTGCGGCGGTTAATGGATTCCTAAGGACCTTTTACGTCTTGTAGACGTAAACCCCGCCAGATCATTTATATACTGGTATATTCATTTTATCATGCAGACCAAAGCGGTCTTTTGCATGCAAGCAAAAGACCGCTTTTGCAATGGTTTTGCACATTTTCCACAGGTTTATCCACATAAAATTTTCCGTCTACATTCCAACATTTTTGTATATTCAATTTACATAACGCTCAGATCCCGCATTTTTTAGCGCGTCCTAAAAATTTTCCATTTTCCGAAGCTTCCGCCCCTATTCGATTTTTTGCAATCATATTCATATTTTTAAGCAGTAAGCGTCAATGCACCGCAGAAAAACATATAAAAAAGATGATTTACACACAAAAAGTTTTGTTTTCCAGCTTCTGTGAAGCTGGCCTTTCAAAAATAATGAATTTGTTATTTACATTTTCCGCGCGGCATAGTATGCTTCCAAAGGAAGGAACGTTCGGGTAATAGGAAAGCGCCGGATCAACGCAAACGCCATGTACGAAAAAGGCGCGGCCATTTGCCGGTTTTTGATTTCCTTTCTTTTCGCATATATGCAGGGAGGTTTCCTCATGAATGACTTTGTCATTATCACCGATTCGTGTTGTGATTTGCCGGCCCCAATGGCAGACGAATTAGGGCTTCACACGATTCCCCTTTCCTTTGAAATTGATGGACAATTGTATCGGAATGATCTTTCCTGGTCGGAACTGGCGCCGGAAGTGTTTTACCAGTATTTAAGAGAAGAAAAGTCATCCAAAACCATGGCGTTAAACATCGGTGACTACACGGGCGCCATTGAACCATTTCTAGAAACAGGGCAGGACGTTTTGCTGCTCACCTTTTCCTCCGGACTCAGCAACACATACAACGCTTCCATCATTGCCTGTTCGGATTTAAGAGAAAAATACCCGGAGCGAAAGCTTTTTACGGTGGATACCCTCAGCGCCTCCATGGGCCAGGGGCTTCTGGCTTATTTGGCAGCAAAGCAGCGGGAAGCAGGAAAGGATATTGATGCGGTTCGCGCGTTCGCGGAGGAAACCAAGCTGAACATCTGTCACTGGTTCACCGTTTCCGATTTAAAGTTCTTAAAACGAGGCGGACGGATATCCGGAGCCACCGCACTCCTTGGCACTATGCTTGGCATTAAACCGGTCTTGCACGTAGATCAGGAGGGGCACCTTGTTTCGGTTTCCAAGGCCAGAGGCCGGGGCGCTTCCATTACCGCTCTGTTGGATCATATGGCCAAAACCGTCCTGTCGCCGGAAAACCAAACGGTTTTTATCAGTCACTGCGACTGCCCGGAGGATGCGGAACAACTGCGCTCCATGGTCGCATCTCGCTTTCCGGTGCAGAATATTTTCATAGGCCATATCGGTCCGGTCATCGGCTCCCATTCCGGGCCCGGCACTTTGGCGTTGTTTTTTATCGGCTCTCAACGATAAGGCTAAGCTTCAAGGATTTTTCTGTGCTCCAGCTTTGATTCCTGTTTTTGCGGTTTTTATGCTTCAAAGAACGAACAATGCTCCCCAGGGTAATTTTACCTTGGGGAGCGCTGTCTTCCGTTCCACGCTTGACTTTCAGGTCTGGAGCGGCCATTTTTCATTTGCGGTATTCAAATTCCAGCCCATATAGGCTGACCGTATCGCCGTCCTGAATACCCATCTTTTCCAGGCGGCCAAACAGCCCGGCGGTACGCAACGTCCGGTCAAAAAAGTTTCTGGATTCATAATCTCCAAAATTGATATTGGCCATCAGCCTTTGCAGCCAAGGCCCTTCCACAAACCATGCCCCGTCCTGCCTTTCAATATGCAGATCCTCCACTGTATCTCTTTGCGGCGGACGCGGCACATGTTCCGGCTCATAAACCTTTACCGGCGGAAGATGGGCAAGCTGGGCCGCAATTTCCTTCACAAGGCCGTCCACCCCCGTATGGGTAACGGCCGACAAGGAAAGGAGCGGATAGCCCAGTGCATTCACATGAGTTCGCAGTCTTTCCCGCGGCGTCTCATCCTGCAAAAGATCGCACTTGTTTGCCACCACAATTTGAGGCCGGCGGGCAAGCTCCGGACTGTACCGCTTCAGTTCCTCGCAAATCGCATCAAAATCCTCCACCGGATCCCGCCCCTCGCTGCCAGAGACGTCCACCAGATGCACCAGAAGGCGGCACCGGTCCACATGCCGCAAAAAATCATATCCCAGCCCCGCACCTTCCGCAGCTCCTTCAATGAGGCCGGGGATGTCCGCCATAACAAACGACACCTCTTCCCCCAGAGACACAACTCCCAAATTGGGAAATAGGGTGGTAAAATGATAATTGGCAATTTTCGGTCTGGCTCCGGATACCACGGAAAGCAGCGTGGACTTTCCCACGTTGGGAAATCCCACAAGCCCAACATCGGCCAGCAGCTTCAGTTCGAGAAGCACTTCCGTGCTTTCTCCCGGCAAACCCGCCTTAGCAAAACGCGGAGCCTGCCGGGTGGGCGTTGCAAAGTGCTGGTTGCCCCAGCCGCCGTTTCCGCCCCTTGCCAAAACAAATGGCTTTAAATCAGACATGTCCTTTATAATTTCCCCGGTTTCCGCATCTCGGATCAAAGTCCCGGCGGGCACACGGATAGTGAGCGAGGCTCCGTCCCTGCCGCTCTTCCGGCCTCCGGCGCCATCCGCGCCATTTCCCGCCGTATACTTTTTTTTATATCGAAAATCCATCAGCGTGGACATATG
>JAQVYO010000015.1 GCA_028708585.1 Oscillospiraceae bacterium | reverse complement strand
CTTCTTTGGAAAATATGCTGAACGGACAGTCATTCGAAGAAAGAACGGGCCAGCCATACGCGATTCCGAACAGCTTCCAAGTGCCCGCTTCGATTAGAAGCTTCTTAATTTTCCCCTGCTTCTGGCAAGGGAAGGGCGATGGCATTCATTGGAGCGCCTTGTAAAAATTGAATCATTGTTTTAAGCACGTGATAAGAGATTGCAATAAAGGGTTCTGAGGAAGGTTAAACTACCATTCCTCAGAACCCTTTATTTATCAGTCCAAGCTTGAGATTTATTCACAGAAGACGTCTTCCGGTCCTGGATCAAGCGGACCGCAAGTGTCTTCTGTTTTGCATGGTTCACAGATTTCCTGTATTAAATCCAGCTTTTGATAAAGAACCTGTTCCAGAAAGCCGGCATTGGCCACAGTGCGGTTGACCGCTTGGTTGACCTCAAGCAGAACAGCGGGGCCATCGGTGGACGTATTGCTTGCTGTAACTTTTCTCCCCCCAGCGTTCAGAATATTTGACAGCGCCATCTATACCAAAGCGACCCATTCCAGCAGATCCTCGCACGGTTTCGGTTCCGGACAAGGTGGCTCGTCAAAAATAAAACTCTACTACGCTGGAAGGATTA
Organism: Oscillospiraceae bacterium; assembly: GCA_028708585.1. GTDB lineage: Bacteria > Bacillota > Clostridia > Oscillospirales > Oscillospiraceae > RGIG529. The sequence continues at coordinate 17,788 of JAQVYO010000015.1, read as the reverse complement.
ACAAAAAAGCAGAAAACAACCACAGAATTTCGCAGACGGGGAAAAGCCTGACAACATAATTGACAACAAAACGACAACAAAAACAGAGGGAAGCGCCGTTGCAAACCGATAAGAAAGATAAAAGAAAAAATCCCTGTAACCATCGAGATTACAGGGATTTTTCTTGCTTTGCAATGGTGGAGACAGCTGGACTTGAACCAGTGACCCCCTGCGTGTGGAGCAGGTGCTCTACCTGCTGAGCTATGCCTCCAAGCAGTCCGCCGCAGCATTTCCCGCGGCGATTCACGCTTGTCTTGGTGACCCGTACGAGAATCGAACTCGTGTTACCGCCGTGAAAGGGCGGTGTCTTAACCTCTTGACCAACGGGCCATTTTCCCGCGCCGGATCAAAAAAGCATAATCGGCACACGGGATTGGTAGCGGCAACTGGATTTGAACCAGTGACACTTCGGGTATGAACCGAATGCTCTAGCCAACTGAGCTATGCCGCCATAACGTCCCCGTTTTATAACAGGGCAAGGGATATTATAACCAATAATTTTTCTCTTGTCAACAGGAAATCTTCGTTTTTTCAATTTCCCCGAAAGTCCAAAGCTCCGCGGCTCTTTCTCTTCCAGCAAAACGGCGGGGGCCGCACAACCGGCCCCCGCCGCAAATACCCAGGAACGGACACAATCCCTGGCAGATTAATACATGCCGCCCATGCCGCCCATGTCAGGGGCAGTAGCATTGACCTTGGGCGCTTCCTTCTCCACCACAAGAGACTCTGTGGTCAACACCATAGAAGCAATGGACGCGGCATTTTCCAAAGCGGAACGGGTCACTTTTGCAGGGTCCACGATGCCGGAAGCAATCATGTCGCAATAGGTTTCATTATAGGCGTCGAAGCCCCAGCCTACCTTACGGCTGGACCTGACCTTTTCCAAGATAACGGAGCCGTCCAGTCCGGCGTTAGCCGCGATCTGACGGATGGGCTCCTGAAGCGCCTTCGATACAATCTGCACGCCGGTTTTTTCATCGCCCTCGGTCTTGCTGAGCAGCTTTTCCACGACAGGAATGGCGTTGACAAAGACGGTGCCGCCGCCGGCTACAATTCCTTCCTCAACAGCCGCCCGGGTGGCGTTCAGCGCATCTTCAATGCGAAGCTTCTTTTCTTTCATTTCCGTTTCGGTCGCGGCGCCAACTTTAATAATGGCTACGCCGCCCGCCAGCTTAGCAAGGCGTTCCATGACCTTTTCTTTGTCGTAGTCCGCCATGGGGACTTCCAGCTGATTGCGCAGCTGAGTGACCCTGGCCTTGATTTCATCGGAATTGCCGCCGCCGTCGATGATGATGGTGTTTTCCTTGTCCACCTTTACAAGGCGAGCGGTGCCCAGCTGTTCCAGCTTGGTCTCTTTCAGGTCCAGTCCCACGTCGGAGGAAATGACGGTGCCGCCGGTCAGAATGGCCATATCCATCAACAGGTCCTGACGGCGGTCGCCATAACCGGGCGCCTTGACGCAGACCACATTAATGGTGCCGCGCAGTTTGTTGACAATTAAAGTGGACAGCGCGTCGCCTTCTACGTCATCCGCGACGATCAGAAGCTTCCGGCCTGCCTGCATAACCTGCTCCAACAGAGGCAGCAGCTCCTGGATGGTGCTGATTTTCTTATCCGTAATGAGGATCAGAGGATTTTCCAGGACAGCTTCCATCTTTTCCGGATCGGTAATCATATAAGGAGTAATATATCCCTTGGGGAAATGCATGCCTTCCACCACTTCGCTGTAGGTCTCGGCGGTTTTTGATTCTTCAATGGTGATAATTCCTTCGGCAGTTACCTTTTCCATGGCTTCTGCAATCAGCTTGCCCACATTTTCGTCACCGGAAGAAATGGTGCCCACGCGTGCTATATCATCGTCGCCGTTGATCTTCTTGGCATTGGCTTTCACGGACTCCACGGCGGCTTCCACCGCTTTGGAAATGCCCTTGCGCATCATCATGGGGTTTGCGCCGGCAGCCAGATTCCTAAGCCCCTCGCGGATGATGGCCTGGGCCAGCAGTGTGGCGGTGGTCGTACCGTCGCCGGCTACGTCGTTGGTCTTGGTGGCGACTTCTTTCACCAGCTGCGCACCCATATTTTCAAATGGATCCTCCAGCTCAATTTCCCGCGCGATGGTCACGCCGTCGTTGGTAATCAGCGGGGTTCCAAACCGTTTGTCCAGCACCACATTGCGGCCTTTGGGTCCCAGAGTAACTTTTACCGTATCGGCCAGCTGGTTCACGCCGCGCTCCAGCGCACGGCGCGCTTCTTCGCCGTAACTAATCAATTTTGCCATTTTTACTTCCTCCTTTATTCAGCTACGATGGCCAAAATGTCGCTCTGACGGACGATGGTAAGCTCTTCTCCGTCCAGCTTGACTTCCGTTCCGGAATATTTGCTGGTAATCACATGGTCGCCGACTTTAACAGTCATCGCGACTTCCTTACCGTCTACGAGGCCGCCGGGTCCAACCGCTACTACTTCCGCCACCGTGGGCTTTTCCTTAGCCGCGCCCGCAAGGATAATGCCGCTCTTCGTAACTTCCTCCGCTTCGGCCATTTTTAAAATGACTCTGTCTGCAAGGGGATTGAGTTTCATGGAATATGCCTCCTTATTTCATATAATGTAAAATCCTCTCAAGGAATTAGCACTCTATGCGCCAGAGTGCTAATTCCTTTCTTATAATAAAGCAGATGGAAATTTTACGCAAGTTAAGTATTCCTATTATTCAAGGCATTCTCCCGGAATATCCAAAATAAATAAAATTAAGATCCTTCTTTAAATATATTCCTCTTAATTCCTTCATTTTGCTTCAGATTTTAAGCATTGTTTCACAAGTTTTATTTTCGTTTCCTTATTTTTCAGTGGAAATCCGTCCTTTTTGCCTGAAGGAAACAGGCAAAAAGGGAAAAAGGCGTCTCTCCCTTTGTCCCGTCACCGATACATAAAAAGATCACATTTTATCATTCCATTGTACAATTTTCGTTTCTTATCCGCCTTTTTCCCAAAACCGCTTTCAAACATTGCGTGAGCGGAAAGCAGGTATAAGCGCCACCGGTCCAGCTTTGCGTAAGCCGCTCCGAACTTTTGGTACAAAAGCTCCGCTTCCCGCAGCTCCAGCATGCGCTCTCCATACGGAGGGTTGGTCACAATCACGCCGCCGGAATCCAATCTTGCAAAATCCGAAGCGTCCTTCCGCTCAAAACGAACCAAATCCGAAACTCCGGCCTTTTGCGCGTTGCTCCGGGCAATGGAAATGGCCCTGGGGTCTAAATCTCCGCCCCAAATATCATATTCCCGCTGGAATTCCCCCGCCCTCGCCTCCTGGGCGGCTTCCGTCCACAGGTTCGAAGAGATCCGGTCCCAGCTTTGCGCGGCAAAGGAGCGCCCCAGCCCCGGGGCCCGGTTCAGGGCGGCCAGAGCGGCTTCAATGACGATGGTTCCGGAACCGCAGAACGGGTCGCAAAACGGCTCTTTTCCCCGATAGCGGGACAAGTGCACCATTCCGGCCGCCAGAGTCTCCCGCAAGGGAGCGGCCACGCCCTGCGCCCGCCAGCCCCGTTTATGCAGACCGGCGCCGGAAGTGTCCAAAGATAGCACCGCCTGGTCTTTCATGATGGAAAACTGCACCTGATAAACCGCCCCATCCTCCGGAAACCAGTTCAGACCATATTTTAATTTCAGCCGCTCCACAATTGCCCGCTTGATGATTTTCTGGCAGCCGGGAATTGAACGCAGTTTTGAATCCAGGGAAAATCCTTTCACTGGGAACGACCCGTTTTTGGGAATATACTCTTCCCAGGAAAGCGCCTTGACGCCTTCAAACAGCGCGTCAAAATCCGAGGCGGGAAACCGGCCCATCTCAATAAGCACCCGCTCCGCGCAGCGCAGGTTCAAATTTGCTCTTGGAATATCCTTTTCACTGCCGGAAAACAAGACTCTCCCATTTTCCGCCGCCACATGATCCATATGCAAGCGCCGAAGCTCGTCCGCCACAATTCCTTCCAGGCCAAACAGGCAGGGCGCAATCATTTTCACTTTCATTTTGCACCTTCTCTTTCATTTTCCGGCATCTGTTCCTCGCCGGGCCGTCCCCCAGTATAGCGGGTTTTTGCCAAACGCACAACCGGGTCTTTTGCCGCCGTTCCCGCCGGACCTTTTTGGCTTCCGGTTTTTTGAAACTCTCTCTATCTTTCCAATTCATTTCGTGTTATACTAATTCCGGCAGGCATGCGGTCGTTTTTACGGCTCTCTAAGAGGAACAAAGCGGGGAATTTCGCTTCTCATCGTTTCGCTGGCAAACTCTATCGCGCGGCTTTCATCCTCCCAGCCCACCCTGAGCAGTAAGCTTTTTTTCCGTTCCCGTTTTTCCATTCTTTGATTTTGTCCGCATGCATCGCATTATGCATTTTTTGTAAAGAAGGTATTCCAGATGGGTATTACAGGTTTTTGGCTGGTCGCCGTTATTATCTTTGCGGTGGTCGAAGCCGCGACCCTTGGGCTGATTTCCGTTTGGTTCTCCTTTAGCGCGCTGGTCTCAATGGCCATTTCCGCGCTGGGCGGCCCCCTTTGGTTGCAGATCGCGTCCTTTTTCGCAATCTCCTTGATTGTTCTGGCGTTTTTGCGTCCTCTGGCCAGGAAACATTTTACTCCCAGGCAAACGCGCACCAACGCGGACCGGGTCATCGGCATGACGGGGATCGTCATCCAGCCCATCGACAATTTGGGCGGAACCGGCCAAGTCTCGGTGGGCGGAACCGTCTGGACCGCCCGATCGGATGACAACGCCACCATTGGCCGGGGAGAAACGGTGATCATTCTGCGTATTGAAGGCGTTAAAATTTTTGTTCGGCGGGTTAAGGAAGAATCCGGTGTGCCCTCGTCCTAAAAAGTTTCCCGCAGAATCAAAATTTTATGTCATAAACACCATTCCCTGGGGGCAGAAAAAGGAGGAGAATCATGGGATCTTTTCTACCGTGGATCATTTTGCTGGTTATCATTCTGATTATTTTGGTTCGGAACATCATTATCGTTCAGCAGTCCAGAGCCTATGTGCTGGAGCGGCTAGGCGCGTTCTACGCCGTTTGGGAGGTGGGCATCCATTTTAAAATCCCGTTTATCGAGCGGGTTGCCAAGGCGGTTTCCCTCAAAGAACAGGTAGTGGATTTCCCACCTCAGCCGGTAATTACCAAAGATAACGTCACCATGCAGATCGACACCGTTTTATATTTTCAGATCACCGACCCAAAGCTTTATACTTACGGAGTGGAACATCCTTTAAACGCTATTGAAAACCTTTCCGCCACCACGCTGCGGAACATCATCGGCGATTTGGAACTGGATCAGTCCCTTACCTCCCGGGACCACATCAACACGCAGATGCGCACAATACTGGACGAGGCCACCGATGCCTGGGGGATCAAGGTCAACCGGGTGGAACTCAAAAACATTCTGCCGCCCCGGGAAATCCAGGATGCCATGGAGAAGCAGATGAAAGCGGAGCGGGAACGCCGGGAAGCCATTTTGCAGGCGGAAGGGAAAAAGGCGTCTCAGATTCTTGTGGCGGAAGGTGAAAAAGAATCCGTTGTTTTGCGGGCGGACGGCGCGAAGCAGGCGAAAATTTTGGAGGCGGAAGCACAGGCCGAGTCCATTCTCAAAGTGCAGCAGGCACTGGCCGAGTCCATTAAGCTGCTGAATGAAGCGCGCCCAAACGACCAAGTGGTGAAACTCAAAGCGTTGGAAGCATTCCAGGCCGCCGCCAACGGAACCGCCACCAAAATTATCATTCCTTCGGAAATCCAGGGCCTTGCGGGGCTGGCCGCTTCCGCAAAAACGCTCCTGGAATCCGATCCTCCGGCGAGCAAAAAATCATAATGTTTTCGCGTGGTTGTTTCCGCCGTGCGCGGTGGAAACTCTCAAAGCAAACTGCGGCGGGCGCTCAAAGCGCCCGCCGTCCTTTTTTTGAGGCGCGGCCCAGCAAGCAAAGGGCGGCGGTCAAAGAAAACCGCCGCCCGAAACATACGTCCTAAAGGGATGGCATAATCATCCCTGCCGCCCGTACCAGCGCGTCTACCAAGGCATCCGCCTCCTCTTGGGTATTATCCGGCGAAAAGCTCACCCGGAACGCTCCCTCCCGCTCCGCCGGAGAAAGCTTCATAGAAGCCAAGACATGGCTGGCGCGGCCCCTGTGGCAGGCCGAACCGGCGGATACGCAAACACCCAAATCGCTCAGTACCCGCACCAGCACTTCGCTTCTATACCCAGGCAAAGTCAGGCATAGGATGTGGGGAGCTTCTCCCTTCCCGATTTTCCTGGCGGAAGGAAGCGCTTTTTCCAGGCGCTGCACACTATATTCTTTTAATGCCTGCATGTGAGCCGCATCCGCTCCCATCCGTTCCCGCCCCAGCGCGCAGGCGGCGGCAAAGCCCGCGATCAGCGGCGTCGGTTCGGTGCCCGGCCGCAAACCGTTTTCCTGGCCGCCTCCCCAAAGCAGCGGCGGAAGTTTGACTCCCTTTTTCACATACAGCGCTCCAATTCCTTTTGGGCCCCGGATTTTATGCCCGCTGATGGTTATCAGCTGTGCCCCCAGCGTTTTCGCGGAAAACGGAACCTTTAAAAAGCCCTGTGCCGCATCGGTATGGAGCAAAGCCGGGCTGCCCGCCTCCCGAATCGCTTCCGCCGCCTTTCGCACCGGTAGCTCCGTTCCCGTCTCGTTGTTCACCAACATCATGGAAACCAAAATCGTATCGGGACGCAAAGACGCCTTCAGGGCTTCCAGGGAAACGGAGCCGCCGGAATCCGGCGGCAAATAGGTAATTTCAAATCCTTGGCGGCTAAGTTCTTTTGTCGTTTCCAACACCGCGGCATGTTCCAGGGCAGTCGTAATAATGTGCCGGCCGTACCTCTTCCCCGCCTGGGCTGCGGCCAGAATCGCCCAGTTGTCGCTTTCGGTTCCTCCCGAGGTAAAATAGAGTTCTTCCGGCAAACATTCCAAAGCGCCGGCAACCGTCTCCCGATTCCGCTGCAAGGCGGTCCGGGCACGCGCGCCCATTTCGTGCCTGGAAGAAGGGTTGCCGTAGTCCTCCGTCATTGCCCGCATCATCGCATTCGCGGCGGAAGGGCAAATTCTTGTGGCCGCGGCATTATCCAAATAAACCATAGGTTTCCCTGTCATGTGTCCGCATCCTCATTTCCTTCATAAACCTAAAAGGGGAGCGCACCTTCCCACCTCCAGCTCCAAAAAAGCGGGGCATGAGCGTGTGCTCCCCGAAAAATAAAGTACAAAGGCCTGTGATCCTATTTGAGCCACATTCTATTTCCGGGATTTCTTTCCCTGTGCGGCCGCCGGCAGCCGTTTGCCCGCCCGGACCGTTAAGAGCGATTGATCCGGCCCGCCAGCAGCAGGATAGGCACCAACCACAAAAGCATAAAGAACAGCAAGTTTGCGGCAGAAATAGAAGCGAAAGCCTCTGCGCTGGTCAAATAGCAGGCCATCAGCATACCCACCAGGGAACCGGCAACGGAAATAGCCGTTCCGCTCATCGCCGCCCGCCGCAGCCGGCGCCCCCCCGCCACCGTTTCCACAAGGGGGGGCAGTCCCTCCCTGGAAATCAACGCTGCAACCGTTTTGGAATGGCGTCCATGAGACCGGGACAGCATAAGCCGCTGTTCCATGGGCGGAAACTGGAGTCGGTCCGTCCGCAGCTTGAATTTCTGCGCCAACATGGCAGGAGACAGATTAAAATCCCGGGTAGCCAGCACCGGTGCCAGCTTACTCTTGAGCAGAGCGCCCATAAAGCCGCGAACAGCCGGGGACGGGCTGTAATTCACGGCGAAAATTCCCGCGAGTTCTCCGTCAATCGCGCAAAAAACCGCATTTTTGACCTTCAGCCCTTGGGGTAGCGCCACCTCCATCCGCCGCATGAAATCAGCGGATCCAACCAGCACCTGATCTCCCCGGATATTGGCGCCGTATCCGCCTTCCTCATAGAAGCAAAATTCCTCTACTCTCCGGTAAATGGCTCCCTGGCTGCGCAATAGCTCGTGAAATATTTTTTCCAGCCCGCATTCCGCCTCCCGCATCATACTGGCGGCACAGGAAATGACTTTATCCACCTGAAAATCGCCGAATACCTTGATGCCATTGAGCAAAATCGAACCAGGCGGAAACAAATCGGTATCTGTCAGCGTAATACCGTTTTTTCCCACCATAGAGGAAATACCCTTCCAACCCCCCAGGGCGGCGCCGGAATGCATCAGCCGCCGGGCCAGAACGGAAAACGGAAGCGCATAGGCAAAAAATGAAGAAAAGGAGGCAGACGCCGCAATAATGGCGGAAAAACTCCAAAAGAACAAAGCCGGCCGCTGCCTCCCCACTGACGCCAGCACCGCAAAAATCAGCGACGCAATCAAAAGCAGCGGAGCAATCCGTTCAAAAATCCGCTCCGCGCCATCCGGCTGTTCCACCTGGATGACAAACCCGTCTATCTTTCCGGGATGCTTGATGATGCAGCCCTGGGTGTTCCATTTTTTCTTGTCCCGAGTCACCACATAGGGATTCGGCGCGCAGGCGGCACGAAAAGTCATCCATGTCCCCTTCCGCTTCATATACCCGCCCCACATGGAAAAAAGAATGGAAGCCGCCGAAACGGCACAAAAGGGCAGGCTCTGGGGCCGGTAGTGCAAGGTCATCAGGCAAATCCCATCTACAAGGCTTGCCAGCACTGAAAAGGCAACCAAAGTATTGAGTCCCGCCTGAAGATGAATCAGGCTGCGCACGCCGTCGATCAGCACATGCAGTCCAAGAACAATCGCAGCGCATTCAAGCACTACGGATATCAGCACGCAGGAAGAAAACCGGTTTTGCGCGCCGCCCGGCAAGGGAAGCTGGTATTTTTCGCAAAAAACGATATAACAAAGCGCAAGGCAAAGGAAAACGACAATGTAAATCCGGCATTTCAGCGCGGAAAGGCCCTTGGCATATCGTTTGGCCATCTCTTCCGGAGACCGCTCCGGCTCCGGCAAAGGATCCGGCCGCAGCGGACGCCGCTTGCGGGACAGCTTTTTTTTGCCTTCTTCCCAGGCGCGAACGTCAAAAGCCTCCGGTGTTTCCTCTTCTTCATCTTCCTCTTGAACATTCGTTTCTTCCGGATACATATTCTGCGCGTACTCATCGGCCTGCTCCAACGCTTTGCGCAGTGATGCAAACAGTCCGATTTTATGAGGAGCGGCCGCAGCGGTTTCTTCCGCGCTGCCCGGATCAAACGCTTCCTGATCAGCCGGCGCCTCCCGCCGGTCAGCCCCCCCCGGCGCTTCCGCTTCCCCGGCGGTCAAAACGCCGCCGGACTTTTCTTCTTCCTTTGAGGCTGGCGCCTCTGCTTTGGCATCGTCCCGCCGGACTTCTTGCTTCCGGTCTTGTTCCGCCTGGATTTTTTCCAGCCGGATCTTCTCCAGACGCGCCTCTTCCCGGCGAATTTCCTCCATCCGGTCCTTTTGCAGGCTGGCCTTTTCCGCCGGAATACCGTCCGCCTCTCCATCTTGCGTTTGGGAACTGCCTTCCGGCGCAAGGCCGGATCCCGTTTCCAAGCGGAGATCCCGCTCCAAGACCGCTTTCTCTTGCGCAATAGGCTCCGGCCTCGATAGTATGGGCCGGTTCAGATATTTTCCCGCCAAGGAGATATTGGCAAATCCCCGGCTCCATAGAGAAGCAAAATCAGCCATGAGGCTTCTTTCTTCGCCGCCTGTTTTTTCCCTTTGCAAACTGGTGGAAGAAACCGCGCTGCCGCCGGCTGGCGGCCGGTGTGCCGGGACGCTCTCCGCTTCCCTCCGGTCTTTTTCTGCCGCTTCCCCGCCTTTTGATCCGTCCGGCAGCGTTTTTTCTTGTATGTTGTCTGGTTTTCCGGCTTTTCTCGGAGGGTTCTGCGCTGTTCCGAATTCCGCTAAAATATCCTCCAAGTCATAAGAGCCGGAGTCCGCATCCGCCAGCAGGCCGTCTAACCCCGCCAGCGGACCCATGAGATCCCAATCATTCATCACCTGTCCATCCTTTGTAAAAGGGTTTTAAACGTCCGCGTCTTGCATTCTTTGCCGCACCGCCTCGTACAGCAGAACGGCCGCCGCAGCGGACGCATTTAAAGAGGAAATTTCCCCTCGCATGGGAATTTCAACCGTATCGTCACAGGTTTCCCTCACCAAACGGCCCATGCCCTTTCCTTCCGAACCGATTACAATTGCCGTGGGTCCTGCAAAATCAGCATCATAAAGGGTACGGCCGCTTTCCGCAGCCGCCCCGAAAACCCAAAGGCCTTTCCCCTGGAGTTCCCGCAGGGCGGACGGCAGGTTGGACACCCGGGCAACCGGCAGGTGAAACGCCGCGCCAGCGGAAGTCTTGCCCACAACCGCGGTTAAGCCCGCGCTGCGGCGTTTGGGGATGATGACTCCGTGCGCCCCCGCCGCTTCCGCGGTGCGGATGATGGCGCCCAGATTGTGAGGGTCGGAAATTTCATCGCACACCACCAGGAGCGGAGGCTCGTTTTTTTCCTCGGCGCGCCTTAGCATTTCTTCCAACGTCGCATATGCCCGCAGGGCGGCCATCGCAATCACGCCCTGATGGGAATGGGTAAAACTCATGCCGTCCAGTTTCCGGCGGTCCGCTTCCACAATAACCGCGCCTTTTCCCCGGGCGGCGGAAGAAATTTTCCCCAACGCGGAATCGGTCCGGTCCCGCACAATATATAGTTTATCAATGGGCACCCCGGCGCGAAGCGCTTCTGTCACCGCGTTTCGCCCTTCGATCTGCCCCTCCGGCTCATTGCCCGAACATTCCATTGATTTTTCCATGCCTTTTCCCTCCAGCATGCTTCAACACGCCATTTTAACACTGTAATACTTGATTATACCATATTCATAATTGATTCGCTTGTATTTTTACCAGAATTTCATTCGTCATATTAACGAATTTCCAACGCAAAAACAAAAACAACTTTGCGTTTCCGTTCTGAAAAAAACATAAAAGTTTGACTTTACAGAAAATTTAAAGAATGTAGAAGCCATTTTCTTGTATTGAATTTTTTTATATGATATAATAGCCGCAATACTGGTATAATAACCAAATTCGGTGTTGGCCCATAAGCTGCGGCCACATTGGCAATAGATCTTCCTACCCTGAAAAAGGAGGCGTTTTATGAACCCCAAGAAAGGAAAAAACGGCAACAAAAGAAGCCTCAACGGAATCATTACCATTGTCATTTGGGCACTGGTTCTTACCGTCCTGTTTAATTACATCTCTTCCCTTTACAACAATGCCAACACAAGCGAAATTTCTTACAGCAAATTTCTTCAAATGGTGCAGTCGGACGAAATCCAATCCGTCACCGTGGGAAGCGACTCCATCACCATCATTACCAAGAAAGCCGCCTTGGCGCCCTCCGGTTCCCAGGAGGCAAGCAAAAAGCTGTACACAGGCATTATGGACGATTCCAATCTGATCTCCCTGCTGGAAAAGCATAACGTGGAGTTTAAAAGCGAGATTCCCCAGACCCTTTCTCCGGTTATGAATATTTTGCTCACCTGGATTCTGCCTATCGGAGTGATGTACCTGCTTTTGACTTTGCTGTTTCGCAATATGGGAAACCGGTTGGGCGGCGGCGGACTGGGCGGGGTCGGCAAAGCCAACGCAAAAGTATATGTAGAACGAAAAACCGGCGTTACCTTTGCGGATGTGGCCGGTCAGGACGAGGCCAAAGAATCCCTGGAAGAAATCATCGATTTTCTTCATAATCCCCAAAAATATACCGCCATTGGCGCAAAACTGCCAAAGGGCGCCCTCCTGGTTGGCTCCCCCGGCACCGGCAAAACCTTGCTGGCTAAGGCCGTTGCGGGAGAGGCAAACGTCCCCTTCTTCTCCATCTCCGGCTCCGATTTTGTGGAGATGTTCGTGGGCGTCGGCGCCTCCCGGGTTCGGGATTTGTTTCAACAGGCGGCTAAAATCGCCCCTTGCATTATCTTTATTGACGAAAATGACACCATCGGGAAGAGCCGGGACGCTTCCCGTTTCGGCGGAAACGACGAGCGGGAGCAGACGCTCAATCAGCTTTTGGCGGAGCTGGACGGGTTTGACCCTACCAAGGGCGTTATTGTTCTTGCGGCAACCAACCGTCCCGAGGTTTTGGACAAGGCGCTTCTGCGTCCCGGCCGCTTTGACCGGCGCATTACGGTGGACCGGCCCAATCTGGCCGGCCGCCTTGCCACTCTCCAAGTACACACGCGGAATATTCGCCTGGCCGAAGATGTGGATCTGAGCCGCATCGCCCAGGCCACAGCCGGCGCGGTGGGCGCGGATCTTGCCAATTTGGTCAATGAAGCGGCGCTCCGGGCCGTCCGGATGGGGCGGCACGCCGTCAATCAGGAAGACCTTCTGGTTTCTTTTGAAGTCGTTATTGCCGGGACGGAAAAAAAGGGAACCGTTCTCACCGAAAAGGAAAAGCGGATTGTTGCGTACCATGAAGTAGGCCATGCTCTGGTGGCCGCAAAGCAGAAAAATGCCCAGCCGGTGCAGAAGATTACCATCGTACCCCATACCCAAGGTGCGCTGGGATATACCATGCAGCTTCCCGAGGAAGAAAAGTTCCTTTTATCCAAGGACGATATTCTCACCGAGATTAGAACCCTTTTAGCCGGCCGGGCGGCAGAGCAGCTGGTGTTCAACACCCAAACTTCCGGCGCCGCCAACGACATTGAGCGGGCGACGGATATGGCCAGAAAAATGATAACCCAATTCGGCATGAGCGATAAATTCGGCATGGTGGCTCTGGGGCGGGTGCAAAGCCAGTTTCTGGAGGGTGTCGCCACTTTGGACTGTGCGCAGGAAACCTGCGCCGCCGTGGACCGGGAGGTTATGGAAATCATTGCAGGCTGCTATACGGAATCGGTACAGCTCCTAAAGGAAAACCGGGAAATGCTGGACAAAGTAGCAGGCTATCTGTTCAAACGGGAAACCATTACCGGTCAGGAAATGATGGCCATTTTAGAGGGCAAAACTCCCGAAGAAACCTCCCTTTCCGCCCCCGTTCCTTCCGGCGGACCGTCTCCCTCATCCGATGGAGAACTCCCCGCTCCCGAACACAGCCCGGAACAGGGGCCTCGGACCCCCCCCTCATTCCCTCCGCAAAACGGCGGGGACAGATAGAGCGGCGATCACAAGACGCCGGAAAGGGTTCCGGCAGCCGTCTGAGTGCGCAAACGAGAAATTCCTTTGCGCACTCTTTTCATAGCGGGATTGCGCTGCCCGCCCCGCGCTGGAAGCCATTCTTCCGGCGCGCAGGTAAACTAGACACGGTTTTTTTCACTTCAATCTGTTTTTACTGGGTTTCACAAATTTAAAATACAAAGGAGGACGCCAAAAGTCCATGAGTATTTTTGAAGAAGCATTGACACTTCATGAAAAATGGCAGGGAAAATTGCAGATCGCCAGCAAAGTTGCTATACGGAACAAATATGATCTTTCCACCGCTTACACGCCTGGAGTGGCGGAGCCTTGCAGGCAGATCTTTCAAAACAAAAACGACGTTTACAAATACACCGGGAAAGGGAATCTGGTGGCCGTGGTTACGGACGGCACCGCAGTGCTCGGCTTGGGCGATATCGGACCGGAGGCCGCGCTGCCTGTAATGGAAGGCAAAGCGGTTTTGTTCAAGGAATTTGCAGGAGTGGACGCGATTCCCATCTGTCTTTCCACCAAAGACGCGGATGAAATTGTCCGCACCGTGAAGCTCATCTCCCCCAATTTCGGCGGCATTAATCTAGAGGACATCTCCTCCCCGCGCTGTGTGGAAATCGAACGCAGACTGAAAGCCGAGCTGGATATTCCGGTTTTCCATGACGACCAGCATGGCACCGCCATCGTTGTGACGGCCGGCCTCATAAATGCTTTAAAAGTAGTTCACAAGGAATTTGGCGCGATCAAAGTGGTGGTCAGCGGCGCAGGCGCCGCAGGCTCCGCCATCGTCCGCATGCTCAAAAATATGGGGACGGAGGAGATCATCGTCTGTGGAAGCAAAGGGATCTTATCCCGAGACCAAAAATACACAAATTGGGTCCACCAGGAGCTTGCCTCCATAACCAACCCCCGGGAAATTCACGGGATCCTTTCCGACGCTATGCGGGGCGCCGATGTGTTTATCGGCGTTTCTGCCAAAGATATTGTCACTCAGGAGATGGTGGCGTCCATGGCCAAGGACGCGATCGTGTTTCCCATGGCAAATCCCGACCCGGAGATTCGCCCGGAACTTGCCCGGGCAGGCGGGGCGGCAATCATCGGTACCGGCCGTTCGGACCATCCAAACCAGATCAACAACGTACTGGCTTTCCCGGGTATTTTTCGGGGTGCCTTGGACGCCCGGGCCTCCGACATCAACGAGGAAATGAAGATGGCGGCGGCGGCGGCGCTGGCTGGCCTGGTACAGGAGGGAGATCTATGCAAGGATTCCATCATTATCCCGGCGTTTGACCCCAGGGTGGGCCAGACAGTAGCCAAGGCGGTTTACGACGCGGCGGTTGCATCCGGCACCGCCCGCATATAAAACAGAACCTAAGGCTGGAACAAAAACAGTTCCAGCCTTTTTATTTTCTATATAAACCTATATAAAATTGACAGAAAGGATATCGTTATTTATAATCATTTTATACATAAAATAGGAAGCGAGGTATCGCATGAAACAAGTAAAGCTGATCATCATTGGCGGTTTTCTGGGCGCGGGCAAGACCACGGCGGTCATCTCCCTTGCCGATCAGATCCGGAAAAGCGGCAAAACGGCAGCCGTTATTACCAACGACCAAACCGCCGGACTGGTAGATACCGAATTGGTCCGTCAAAGCGGGTTCCCCACGCAGGAAGTAAGCAAAGGCTGTTTCTGCTGCAATTTCCACGACTTTGCCCGGTGCCTGCATCAGCTTCGCGCCGAATATGACCCGGATATCATTTTAGCCGAACCTGTGGGAAGCTGCACCGACTTGTTATCCACCATCATGAAGCCAATTAAAAACAAAGAAGCAGGCAGCTTCTATCCCGCCCCCCTTTCCGTACTTGTAGACCCCCAGCGGTTGGATACGCTTGGCCCCGGAGGCAGCAACCCGTTCCGCCGCCCGGAAGTATCCTATCTGTTTCTGAAACAGCTGGAAGAAGCCGATCTCATCGTGCTCAATAAAATTGATACGCTTGCCCCTTCGCAGCTCACCCGTTATTTGAGCCTGCTACACCAAAATTTCCCCACCGCAAAAGTCCTCCCCATCAGCGCTAAAACAGGCGCGGGGCTAGACGGCTGGCTTGCCGAACTGGATCAGGTCCCTTCTTTCGATAAGCCTTCTCCCGCAATTGCCTATGACACATACGCGGCAGCGGAAGCGGCGCTGGGCTGGCTGAATGCCACGGCAGCGCTCACAGCACCCAACGGTTTTAAGCTGGATTCCTTTTTGGTTTCTTTGGGGGAAAACATCAGAACCGCCCTGGAAAAACGGGAGGAGGAAATTGCACATCTGAAGCTGTGCGCCATAGGATCGGAGGATCTTTCCAAATTAAGCTGCGTTGGTATGCACAGCCCCGTCAGTCTGGACCGCAAAACAGACGAAACCTGCAACAATGCTTATCTGATTATGAATATCCGCGCTGCCTGCGCGCCGGATAAGCTGCTTTCCATCTCAAATGAAATACTGGATAAAACGGCTTCGGAGCAGAATATCAGCCTTTCCGCCCGCAAAACCGATTGCTTTGCCCCCTCTTATCCCAACCCCGTTTTTCGTATGTGACCCGCATCTGATGATTCTATATTCCTATTTTCGCAGCGAGCGATAAAATTTTTTATTATGAATGATAAAATTTTTCATATTTTGTATATCCTTCCTTTCCTCTGTCAACAATAGGGACGGAGGTGTTTTGTGCGAATGAAAAAACGCAATCTCGAAAAGATCGGAAATTTCCTTTCGGGGCGGGGCTTTTACATAGTCCTGTTCCTGTGCGTAGCCGCAATAGGAATTTCGGGCTATCTGCTGTTTAAGTCCCCATCATCCGGAAACGACGCGTCGATGAATTTAGAAGATCCAGGCGCGGCCGTGGCCCATCCCACGGAGGTGGTCATTTCCGCCTCTCCCGTACCCAAGGCCAGCGCCAAATCTTCCGAAACAAAGGCGTCGCCTTCGGCTCCCGCAACCGTTTCGCCGTCTGCCGATTCCAAAACTACCGCCGAGGCAAAAACTTCTTTTGTCTGGCCGGTATCCGGCGACGTGGTCACCGCTTTCAGCAATGATAAGCTGGTCTACAATTCTACGCTGAAAGACTGGCGTACCCATGAAAGCATGGACCTGGCGGCGAATGTAGGAGCAAAAGTCATGGCGGTATCCGCCGGAACCGTATCTCAGGTATATGATGACGAGCTGATGGGCACCACCGTAGTCATCAAACATGAAAACAACCTAACCAGCGCATATTCCAACCTAGCCAAGCTTCCCACCGTTTCAGTAGGAGATAAGGTCATGGCGGGAGACGTGATCGGTGCCGTTGGCGCCACCGCTGTCTCCGAAAACGGTCTTCCTTCTCATCTGCATTTTGCAATGACGGCAAAAGGTGCGGCCGTAAACCCTGAAAAATATCTACCGGAACGCTAAATCTTTCTTCATTTCTCTTTTTCCTTCTTTCCTTAACCGATAAAACGAACGCGCCCTGGCGGAAAGCCAAGCCCACTTTGTACCGTTGTTCTTATCAAGTGAGCAGAATCTTTCAAAGCCGGGGCGCGTTCCGTTTTTATGCGTTTGAATGGGTGGTATCCTCCCCTTCTTCCAAATTGGGCGTTCCCTTTTGCTCTGCCAAATCCAGCGCCCGGATACGCACAATCAGCGCTTCCAGGTTGGAAACGGTTTCCCGGCTGATAAAATGCTCAATCTGTTCCACCTGCTCCAGCGCATTTTCGGACGCATTTAAAAGACAAAAAAATTTGCTGAGCACCTCATGCCGGTGCAGGAGATATTTGCCAATTTCCAAGCCCCGGGGCGAGGGGCGAATCAGTCCGTACCGTTCATATTCCACCAGATTCAGCGTCTTGAGGCTTCCAACCATTTTTGAAGCGGAAGAAGGCCGAACGTTCAGCTTTGCGGCAAGAAGATGAATGCGGACATGGCCATCCTCTCCCGCAAGGCGGCAGATCATCTCCAGATAGTCTTCCATGGTCTCCGTCATGGCCCTTCCGCTGCGCATCTGATAGCCTTTCAATGTATAAAATTCATTCTTATCGGTCTCCGGCATGACGTCTCCTTTCCTCGGCACAAAAAGAGCTGCGCTTCCATACAATAGTCTCAGGAAACATTGTTTCCATTGACTAATACATATGGTAAGGAGATTCTATTTATGTTCCAGCAAATTCCTTTAAATACGCTGCGGGAAGGTCAAAGCGGCAAAATCGTCAAGCTCACCAGCGAAAAAAGCATGCGCAGGCGCTTGCAGGATATTGGACTGGTGGAAGGCACAACGGTTTCTTGCCTTTTAAAGAGCCCCTGGGGAGATCCGGCCGCCTATCTCATTCGGGGAGCGGTCATCGCACTGCGCTCCGCAGACGCTTCAAATATCCTGATCAACACGGTCGCGGAGACTGCACCGGTTCCTGTCTCCACCATTTGAAGCCTGCAAATAAAAAGTCAACAGGGAAATGAAGAAATTTTGAAATGCGGAACAGGCCGCCGCCAGAGCGCCGACCAAAACTATGCAGAAAGAGTTTAGCGAGAA